>SKTG01000113.1 GCA_007118045.1 Nitriliruptoraceae bacterium | reverse complement strand
CTTCGGGCAGGCTGCGGATCTCCTCTGCGGTCGGCGGCGCGACCCGGACCATGATGTCGGTCTGACCGTAGAGCTCCGCCGCATCCAGGACCGTCGCATCGGGATAGGCGTCATCGGGAAAGCGCGCGGCGGCCCCGGCACCCCTCTCGATCTGCACGGACAGACCCATCTGGCTGAGTCGCGTGGCGGCGGTTGGGTCCAACGCCACCCGGCGTTCACCGCTTGCGCCCTCCTTGGGGACCGACAATCTGACTGGCATGCGCTCTCTCCCCGGACCCCGTGGTCACGATCTGACACAGGGCCGCGTTGGCGGATCGGTTTTCTGGACGGCCGCTGCACCCCGTTGGTGCAAGGCGGCCCAAAATGGACCGGGAGTGTAGCCGAATCGGCACCCGCCATAAACCCGAATCGGGCGCAAGCGACCTCGGGTTTCTCCGGGCTGCCGGATCGCGGCTGCAAGCCGCTGCTGCGGGTCGGGGCGATTGCGTTCTCAGCGTCTGCTCATTATTGTCCGGTAAGTTCGGGTTACACCGGGAGCACGCTCGATGGCACCGCTGCAACAGCAGGTCCTGCGCACGGACGCCTCCGGAATGCCGCTGGAGTGGATCGATTACCAGCAGGCCGTGCGTCTGTACCACGGCGGGCAGGTCGCGTACACCTGCGGTACCCTGCTGTACCGGATCCGGGGCGGGATCAGCGCCTTCACCGGGCGCCAGTCCGTGGTGGAGGTGAACTCGATCATCGCCACCCAGGGAACGAACCGCGCGTTGCACAAGGGCTACGTCCCGCCGCTGAACAACAGCACCCTGTTCCGTCGCGACGCACACATGTGTCTTTACTGCGGCAACCGGTTCGAAGTGCACGAGCTCTCGCGCGACCACGTGACGCCGCTCAGCCAGCGCGGCAGGGACACCTGGACCAACGTTGTCACTGCCTGCAAGCGCTGCAACAACCACAAGGCCGGACGCACCCCGGAACAGGCCGGCATGCAGCTGCTGGCGATCCCGTTCCGTCCCACGCACGCGGAATACGTTTACCTGAAGGGCCGGCGTGTGCTGGCGGACCAGATGGAGTTCCTGCAGGCCCATTTTCCGCGCAGCAGCCCGCTGCGCGAGCGCCTGCTCCGGAGCTGACGACCATAGCGACATGCGCCACCGTCAAGGATGAACATCTCCCTCCCGTGCCGGCGGGTCCGAAGGGCGAGGGGCAGGATGCCCGGAGTAACGGCTGGGGTGGGGGCGCGGCGCCTGCCCCGGTTCTCACCCCGGGTCCCTCTGCCGCCGTCCATTCTCCGGGCCGTCCCGTCGGGCGCCCCCAGTCCATCCCCGTGAGGAACGAGCTTGAAATACCTTGGTGAACCCGATTATCAGCATGGAAGCCCCAGCCACGTCGGTGTGCTGGTCACCAACCTGGGCACCCCGGATGCCCCGACGCCGAAGGCGCTGCGCCGCTATCTGAAGGAGTTTCTCTGGGACCCGCGCGTGGTCGAGGTGCCCAGGCCGCTGTGGTGGCTGATCCTGAACGGGGTGATCCTGAACATCCGGCCCCGGCGCAGCGCCGCGAACTATGCGAAGGTCTGGACCAACGAGGGCTCGCCGCTGCTGGTGATCGCACAGCGCCAGGCCGAGGGAATCCGCAAGCGCCTCGCCAAGCTGGAGGCCGGCCCGATCCCGGTGGCGGTGGGCATGCGTTATGGCAACCCGTCGATACCCGATGCGCTGAACGAGTTGCGCCAGCAGGGGGTGCGCAAGCTCGTGGTGCTGCCGCTGTACCCGCAGTTCGCTGCAAGCACCACCGCATCGACGCTCGATGCCGTGTCGAAGGAACTGCGCGGGTGGCGCTGGACGCCGGACCTGAGCTTCATTTCCGGCTATGAACGCGAGCCGGGCTACATCAATGCGCTGGCCGCCAGCGTGCAGGAGCACTGGGATCAGAACGGCCGCGCGGAGCGGCTGATCATCTCCTTCCACGGCGTGCCGAAGCGCTATCTGCTGGCCGGAGATCCCTACCACTGCCTTTGCCATGCGACCGGTTTCCAGCTCGCCCAGGCCCTCGGGCTGCAGGACGGGCAGTGGCAGGTGACCTTCCAGTCGCGGTTCGGTCGCGAGGAGTGGCTGCGCCCGTACACGGACGAGACGATGAAGTCCCTGCCGCAACAGGGCGTGAAAAGCGTCGACGTGATCTGCCCGGGTTTCTCCGCCGACTGCCTGGAGACCATCGAGGAGATCGGCGATGAGAACCGGGAAATCTTCCTGGAGGCCGGGGGGCAGCACTTCAGCTATATCCCGGCCCTGAACGACCGGCCCGACCACCTGGATTTCCTGACCGACCTGGTGCTGCGCCACGCACGGGTCTGGCTCGGCTCGCTGGACAACGACCCGGAACACCGCGCCCGGGCGCGCGAGCGGGCGCGGGCGCTGGGCGCGCCGCAGTAGGCAGCAGCGATGGCGGGCCGGATCGAGATCGGGGCGGTGATCATCGGCGACGAGTTGCTGAGCGGCAAGCGCCAGGACCGGCACCAGGCCGCGCTGATCCAGTCGCTTGCGGCATTGGGGCTGGAACTGTCCTGGCTGCGCATCGTGGGCGACGACGCCGACCTGCTCACCGACACTTTCCGCGAGACGCTGGGCAGGGAAGCCTGGGTGTTCAGTTTCGGGGGAATCGGGGCGACGCCCGACGACCGCACCCGTGGCTGCTTCGCCCGAGCCCTGGGCCGACCGCTGGTCCGGCACCCGGAGTTCGTCGCGCTGCTCGAGGCACGGTTCGGCGAGGACGCCTATCCGAACCGGGTGCGCATGGCGGAACTGCCCGAAGGCTCCACGCTGATCCCGAATCCGGTCAACGGCATCCCGGGATTCGCCTGCGCGCGGCATTTCTGCGTCCCCGGTTTCCCGGCAATGGCCGAGCCGATGGTGCGCTGGGTGCTGGCGTCTCATCTCGCCGGGGTCGCGCCGGCGCAGCGGCCGGTGGAGCGGGCGCTGCGCCTGTTCGGGATTCCGGAAAGCCGCCTCGTGCCGCTGCTGGAGGCCATGGAGGCCGAGTATCCCGACCTGCGCATCTCCAGTCTCCCGGGTTTCCACGAAGGCCAGCCGCGGATCGAGCTGGGCGTGCGTGGGGAGACTGGGCGCACCGCGTTGGCGTTCGAAGCCCTGCAGCGCGGGCTGGTCGAGGCCGGCTTCGTGGCGACGCGGGACGAACTCGAGTTGCTGCCGATGCGCGGTGCGGCCAGTTCGACCGAGGGCTCACCTGTCGGGACCGCGGTATAGTAGCGTCCGTCGGGCCGCCGATCCTGGTGGTTCCAGCCCGTCTTTCTTCCTCCGGAGCCCCCTGCGTGGAATCTTCCGCGTATCACCCTGTGCCGAGTCATCTCGATGCGCTGGCCAACTCCGGCCTGGCTGTGCTGCCGCGCTACTTCGACGCAGCCCTGGTCGATGCACTGCGCGACGAGATCCACGCGGCGCGGGCGGCCGCGGGGCTGCGCCGGGCCCGAATCGGCCGTGGCAGCGGGCGCAGACTGGCGGCCGCGGTCCGCGGAGACTGGATCCGCTGGCTGGACGGGTCGACCGAGGCGCAACGCCTGTTCCTGGCCCGTCTGGAGGAGATTCGGCAGGAAGTGAATCTTGCCCTGACGCTGGGTTTGTTCGAGGTCGAGGCGCACTTTGCGCTGTATCCGCCCGGCGCCGGCTACCAGCGGCACGTCGACGCCTTCCAGCACGACAACCCGCGGCGACTGTCGGCCGTCCTCTACCTGAACCGCCACTGGCGCCGTGCCCAGGGTGGTGAACTCGCGGTCTACGATGCGCACGACCGGGAGGTGCTGCGGGTTCTCCCCGAGGCCGGCACCCTGGTGCTGTTCCTGAGCCAGAGCGTACCCCACGCGGTGCTGCCGACGCACCGCTGGCGTGCCAGCATCGCGGCCTGGTTCCGCGTGCGGCAGGCAGACAATCCCCTTGCGGCCCTCGCCCGGCTCCAGCCGGATGACCTCGTCTAAAGCGGTGTGCCCACGGACCCCTGTCGTCTGGGTACGCTGGCCGGATTGTGAGAGGATCAGGTCAGCCGCGCCCGGTTTTGTCGACGGGCGGCGCGTGTGCTGCGGGCCGGGACGCCCGCGAGCGATGATCCGAGGGGCCAGAACGTGGGTACCAGGGCTGGGGAGACGGTGAACGCGGGGGGCCGCGATCCGGTGGCGCCGGCCGGCGTCGCGGTGGCCGATGCCGTGCCCTGGCTGCAGATCGTTCGTTTCCATCGCGAGATGGCATCCCGGGACGCGCCGGACGCCGGAGCGCTGCAGGGTCGCGAGGCCGGCGGCGTTCCGGGAAGCGACTGGCTGCGCGAGTACCAAAGGCTGGAGGCCCTGCTGACTGGAAATCCCTTGGACTGCGGCGGGCTGGCGTTGATGGAGGGCTCCGCCCGCACCGCCGCTGACGCTGAACCGGAAGCCACCGCCGATGATCCGGCCGACCTGCTGGCCGCGGTCTCGCTCGACGAGTCGCAGAGGCGGGCTGTCCGTCGCGGTTTGCGGCGGGATCGGCTGACCTTGGTCGAGGGGCGCGCCGGGTCCGGGAAAACCGAGGTCGTGCTCGCGCTGTTGCTGAACGCCTGGGCGACAGGCCGCAGGGTGTTGCTCGTGGGTGCCGGCGAGAGCTCGGTGGATGTCGCCGCGGCCAGACTGGAGCGCCTGGGCTTGCAGGTTCCGATCGCCGTCCGGATCGGGCCGGGATGGCGCGGCGGGCTGCCTGCGTTGCTGCGCCAACTCCTGCGTCTCGTTCGTCCGGAAGCCGGTGGCGTCGCTGCACTGCCCGACGCAGCCGCGCTCAAGGCCCGGCGGCAGGTCCTGGAACAGGAGCGTGCGCTGCTGGCGGAAGCGCTGCATTCGGACCTGTCCGGGCAGGTTCGGGCGGCGGCCGCGGCCGTGCTCGCGGCACAGGCAGAGGTGCGGGAGCGGTTCGCTGCGCTGGAGGCGGACGAATCGGATCTGCGCGTCGAACAGCAACGGCTTGGGCTCGGAGCGCTGGACCCGGAGGCGGTCGAGCCGGCGCTGAACGCGACCCGGCGCTGGTTGGATCGGATGGCCGATTTCCGGGAACAGGCGCGGGACGACGGCCGGCGCCGCAGCCAGCTCGACGAGGATATCCGCACCCAGGAGCGTCAGCGGGACCAGGCAGTGGCGGAGGCCGGGGTGTCCAGCGGTGACGTGAGGGATTGGGACTGGCTGCTCGATGTGCAGCGGGCAGACCCGCTCACGGACTGGGAACGACGCTTCGCGGCGTTGCTCGGCGAACCGCTGGAGGTCGCCCTTGCCCCGCTCGACTGGCGCACGGAGTACAGCCGCTGGCGCTCCGCAGTCGATGCGCGCGCCTGGGCGGCAGAGGTCCAGGCACTGGCGACGTCGGCCCGGCAACTCGCCGGACAGCTGGAGCAGGAGCTGGAACGTACCCGGGGCAGCCGCGAGGACCTCGAACGGCAACGGGTGAAGATCCGGGGCCTGGGTCTCCCGGAGGACTTCGATCCGAAGACCGACATGATCCCCGGCTGGCTGGCGGCCTACCGCGAACTGCAGGGCCATGTACCGCGGGCGCTCGACGCCCTGCCGTGGTCTGCCCACGCGCGGCTCCTGCGCCGCATCCGCCGGCTGGAGCGTCAGTTGCTGTCCGTCCTGCCTCCGGCGGTTCTGGTCAGCGTGGGGACAATGGATCCGCGCGGGCGGACGCGTCTCGCTGCCGTGCTGCAGGCGGCGCAGCGCTGGGCAGAGATGCGGCTGGAGCAGGAACGGATCCGGGTGAAAACGGAGCCGCAGCGTTCCGGTATGGACGCGTTGCGGCTGAAGACAGGTGACCTGGGCCTGGCGGACATGCCGACCGGGCACGAGCCGGCGGCCTGGGTCCGCGCGGCGATGCGCATGGAGGATGCATCGGGGATCGCGGAGCTTGCGGCGCTGGCTTGGGACCG
>SKTG01000421.1 GCA_007118045.1 Nitriliruptoraceae bacterium | reverse complement strand
TCGAGCTGCCCGTGTTGCTCACGTTGGGCGACGACGTCTCGACCGACGAGATCCTGCGCGCCGGCGCGGAGGTCCTGCCGTTCCGCTCCAACATCCCGGCGATCGCGGAGTTCGCGTTCGACGTCGTCGACCCCACCTACCACGAACGCGCCGTCGCGGTGCAGGACGAGGGAGGTGCCGGACACGCGGTGGTCGCCGGGCGGAACTACGGCCAGGGCTCGTCACGGGAGCACGCCGCCCTGGCCCCCCGCTACGTCGGGTTGCGCGTGACGCTGGTCGAGGCCTACGCGCGGATCCATTGGCAGAACCTCGCCAACTTCGGCGTCGTACCCCTGCGTTTCGCCGACCCCTCCGACCGCGAGCGGATCGAGACCGGCGACGTGCTGCGGCTGACGGGGCTGCGCGACGCGCTCGAAGGGGGGCAGGACCTCGAGATAGAGAACGTCACCCAGGGCACCACGATCACCGCGACGCACGACCTGTCGGAGCGGCAGGTGACGCGCATCCTCGACGGCGGGGTCATCCGCTCCATGAAGCGCAAGCTGACGGGCGAAGGGACGGACTGACGGCCGCTCACCCGCCGGCGTCGGACCCATCCCGCGCGCTGCGCAGCACCTCGTCGATCGGGGTCGTGGCGAGGTCGTCGCCGAGCTCCTGGACGTGGTCGTACCCGAAGCGTCCCTTGACGCAGAGGTTGCCGTGCGTGATCGAGTGGTCCTTCGGCGAGGTGACCTTCACGATGCGGTCGTCCTGCGTGTGCAGCTCCAGGTTGCAGCCGACGCCGCAGAACGAGCACACGGTGCGGGTGACCTGTTGCTCGTCCTCGTCCCACACCTCGGCGCGCCGCAGCTCGTGCTCGGAGCGGAACATCAACGCGTCCGTGGGGCAGACCTCGATGCAGTTGCCGCAGTAGACGCACGCTGAGTCGGTCAACGGCAGGTCGAACTCCGTGGAGATGCGCGCGTCGAAGCCGCGGCCGGCCACCGCGATCGCGAAGGTGTTCTGTGCGTCCTCGCCACAGGCCTCGACGCAGCGGTAGCACAGGATGCAGCGGGAGTAGTCGCGTACGTACAGGTCGTTGTCGATCTTGACCGGTTGCTCCACCGTCTCCGCGCCGGCCTCCGGGCCGGGTGAGGCGTGGTGACCGGCGTGGCGCCCGTCACGCTCGTCGGCGGGCGGCGTGGGCGGTCCGAAGCGTGACGGGTCGGCGCCGTAGTCCTCCATCCAGCCAGCCACGTCGTCGGCGAGGGACAGGTCCACCGAGGAGCCCAGGAACTCCAGCACCATGCGTCGACTGTGGCGGACCCGTGGTGAGTCCGTCGCGACGACCATCCCCTCCTCCGCCCGCCGCGAGCATGACGGGACCAGGGGCCGGCTCCCCTCCACCTCGACGACGCACACGCGGCAGGCGTTGACCGGCGTGAGGGTCTCGAGGAAGCACAGGGTCGGCTGTGGTTGCTCGATGGCCCGGCACGCGTCGAGCAGGGTCGCCCCCCGGGCCACCGACACCGACCGCCCGTCGACCTCCACGGTCACCGTCGCCGCGTGCTCGTCCGAGGACGTGGGCGGCTCACGGTCCACCGGTGGGTGCTGGATCGTCATGCGGCTCCCTTCCCGGGCTCCCGATCGAGCTCACACCAGCCGTTGGGCGATCGCCGAACGGACGGCTGAGGCCGCGGTCTGACCCAGACCGCAGATCGACGCGTCGGTCATCGCGCGATCGATGTCGCCGAGCAGCTCGAGCTCGACCGTCTCCCGACCGTTGGACAGGTAGCGCACGAGCGCTTCCTCCTGCCGCACGACGCCCACGCGACACGGCACGCACTGTCCGCAGGTCTCGTCGCGGAAGAACGCTGCGATGCGGGCGACCACGCGGCCGAGGTCCGTGCCGGCGTCGAACGGCATCACGACCCCCGAGCCGAGCGCGAGACCGCGTTCCCGGGTGGCCTCGAAGGTCAGAGGGACGTCGAGGTGCTCCGCGGTGACGAAGCTGCCGGCGGCCCCGCCGAGCAGCACGGCAGCGAGCTCGCCGGTGACCCCGCCGGCCCGCTCGAGCAGAGCGCCGAGGGTCTCGCCGTAGGTGACCTCGTAGACCCCCGGCACCGCGATCGCCCCCGACAGGCAGAACAGCCGCGTCCCCGTCGAGTCGCGGGTGCCGAGCTCCGCGAACGCCTGGCCGCCCTCGAGCACGATGTCCGTGACGTTGAGGAGCGTCTCGACGTTGTTGACCACCGTGGGGCGGCCGAAGAGCCCGGTGTCCGTGGGGAACGGCGGCTTGTTGCGCGGCTCGCCCCGATGGCCCTCGATGGACTCCATCAGCGCGGTCTCCTCACCGCAGATGTAGGCACCCTGGCCACGGCGCAGCTCGACGTCGAACGCGAAGCCGGCTCCGGCGACGTCGTCGCCGAGCAGGCCGGCCTGCCGTGAGGTCGCGATCGCGTCCGCGAGCCGTCGTGTCGCCACCGGGTACTCGCCGCGGACGTAGAGGTAGCCGATCCGGCACCCGGTGGCGTAGGCGGCGATGGTCATCGCCTCGAGCAGCCGGTAGGGGTCGCCCTCGAGCAGCACCCGGTCCTTGAAGGTGCCGGGTTCCGACTCGTCGGCGTTGCAGATCAGGTACTTCGGGTCGTCGTGGGCCGCGACCGCGTCCCACTTCACGGCCGTCGGGAACGCGGCGCCGCCGCGCCCCCGCAGGTTGGCGGTCGCCACCTCGGCGCGGACCCCGTCGGGGCCGAGCTCGAGCGCGCGTCGCAACGCCTCTCCGCCGCCGTGCACCCGGTGGTCGACGAGGCTCGTCGGGTCGACGGAGCCGATGCGGGCCAACAGTCGCAGACCCGGCTCTCCCTGCTGCGGGACCGTGACCGCCGGGGCGGTCACCGGGTGGTCGTCCAGCGCCGCGACGAGGTGGTCGACGTCGCTGACGTCGGCACCGGCTACGACGGCGTCCTCCTGACCGGCGCGTTGCAGGTACGCCGCGGGCGCCCGGTCGCACTGGCCCAGGCAGGGGCTGCGCGCCCAGCCGGACCCGTCGGTCGAGGCGCCGGCGGGTCCGAGCCGACGCTGCACCTCCGCGATCACCTCGTCCGCTCCGAACGGGCCACAGCCGACGTCGTCGCACAGGTGTGCGATCCGGGGAGGCCGGGGCTCGGTGCTGATCAGCGCGTAGAAGCTCGCCACGCCGTAGGCCTCGGCCGGCGGGACCGTCAGCCGCCGGCAGATCTCCATCAGCGCGCCCTCGCTGACGTGTCCGATGCCAGCCTGCACGGCCGCCAGGGCGGGGAGCAGCAGGTGACGCTGTGACCGGGCGTCGTGACCGCCGCGGACCACCCGTCCGGGATGCTCCACCACCTCCACGCGCGGCACCGTCGCCTCGATGAGGTCGCGTTCCTGCGCGGTCGGTTCGGCGTCGGTGAAGCGGAGGTCCATCGTGTCAGGTCCCGACCGTCGCGGTGGCGGCGCTGTCGACCTTCTCGAGCGAGACCGCGGTCGCCTTGAACTCCGCGGTGCCCGACTTCGGGTCCCAGGTGTCGATCGTGAGGACGTTGACGTCCGCTTCCTCGGGGTAGTGCACCGCCATGAACGTCAGCCCGGGCCGCAACGCGTCGCTGACGCGGGCGGGCAGCTCGACGGTCCCCCGCCGGGACCGCACGCGGACCAGGTCGCCCGAGATCAGATCGAGCTTCGCGGCGTCCTCCCGCGACAGATCGAGGGTCCCCCAGCTGCGATTGGGCGAGGAGAAGCCACCGGACTGCACACCGGTGTTGTAGCCGTCGAGGTGCCGTCCCGTCGTCAGGCGGTAGGGATGCTCGTCGTCCAGCCGGTCGACGGGCGGCACCCACTCGGTCGGCAGGAACGGCGCCGGCCGGCCCCCCAGGGGCTCCTGCCACAGGCGACCGTGAAGGAACCGTTCCCCGGGATGCTCCTCGTCCCAGCACGGCCACTGGATCCCGCCGAGACGTTCCAACCGCTCGTAGCTCATGCCGGCGTGCATCGGCGAGAGCGTGCGCAGCTCGTCCCAGGCGATCTGCGCGGTGAGGCCACCCCAGTCGTGTCCGAACCGTCCGGCGAGGGCGACCAGGATGTCGAGGTCCGGTCTCGCCTGTCCCGGCGGTGAGACGGCCCGCCGCACACGTTGCACGCGCCGCTCGCTGTTGGTCATGGTGCCTTCGGCCTCCGCCCAGTCGGCGGCGGCGGGCAGCACCACGTCCGCGAGCTCCGCCGTCCGGGTGAGGAACAGGTCCTGGACGACCAGCGTGTCGAGGCCGCGCAGCAGCGCCCGCGCGTGTTCGACGTCGGCCTCGGAATCGGCCGGGTTCTCCCCGATCACGTGGAGACCCCGCAACGTGCCGGCGTCCATCGCCTCGAACATCTCCGAGAGGTGCCAGCCGTTCGTGGCGGGGATCGTGCGACCCCAGACCGCTTCGAACTTGCCCCGCAGCTCGTCGTCCTCCACGTCCTGGAAGCCGGGCAGCTTGTTCGGCAACGCACCCATGTCGCCCCCGCCCTGGACGTTGTTCTGACCGCGCAGGGGCACGAGCCCGGAGCCGTACCGGCCGACGTGACCGGTGAGCAGCGCCAGGTTGATCAGGGCCAGCACGTTGTCGGTCGCGTTGTGGTGCTCCGTGATCCCGAGTGTCCAGCAGATCTGCGCACGCGGGGCCGACGCGTAGGCGATCGCCGTCTCACGGATCACGTCGCCGGGGATACCGGTGAGCGCCTCGGCACGCTCGAGGGTGTAGTCCGCGACGACCGCCGCGTAGTCCTCGAAGCCCGTGGTGGCGTGCTCGATGAAGCGGCGGTCGGCCAGGCCCTCGTCGATGACGACCTTGCCCATCGCGTTCGCCAGCGCGATGTCGGAACCCACGTCGAGGCCGAGCCAGATGTCGGCCCACTGCGCGGACTCCGTGCGCCGGGGATCGATCGCGTACAGACGGGCGCCGTTGCGCAGTCCCTTGAGCAGATGGTGGAAGAAGATCGGATGCGCCGCACGCGCGTTCGAGCCCCAGAGGAGGACCACGTCGGTGGTCTCTACCTCCTCGTAGGAGCACGTCCCGCCACCTGCTCCGAAGACTGCCGCCAGACCGGCGACGGACGGAGCGTGTCAGGTGCGGTTACAGCTGTCGATGTTGTTGGTCCCGAGCGCGACCCGGGCGAACTTCTGCGCGACGTAGTTGGTCTCGTTGCTCGCCTTCGAGCAGGAGAACATCCCGAGCGCCCCCGACCCGTGCCGCTCGCTCACGTCGGCCAGCCCCGTCGCGGCGCGGTCCAGCGCTGCGTCCCAGCTCGTGGGACGCAGCACGCCGTCCACCCGTACGAGCGGCTCGGTCAACCGCACGCGGCGGTTGGCACCTCCCCGGCGGCCGTCGCGGCGTCCACTGCGCTCTTCACGTGGCATGCGTACTCCTCCCCCCGGCTCCCGTCGGGGTCGGTGTCGACCCGGGGGGCGACCCGGGGGGCGACACGGGAGCCAGCGGGACGGCGTGTCCAGGCTCCCGCGGCGAGCGTACGTCTCGGGACCCCCGAACGCACCGGTTCATCGCCGTGGATCCTGTCCCGTCGACGCGACGTAGACGGTGTTCGAGGACCGGCCGCCGGTGTGGAGGTTCGGGAACGTGACCACCTCGGCCCGCGAGCGCTCGAAGACCTCGCCGAGCGATGACTCGAAGCCCGCATCCGGAGGATCGTCCGACCACAGCGCGAAGACCCCGCCCGGCCACAGCTGCCCCGCCAGTTCCCGCAGACCCGAGGGTGTGTAGAAGGCCGCGTGGCTCGGATCCAGCACGTGGGCCGGTGAATGGTCGATGTCGAGCAGGATCACATCGGAACGCCGACCCGGCTCCGTCACGTCGAAGCCGTCGGCCGCGAGCATCGCGAAGAAGTCACCGTGCACCAGCCGTGTCCGAGGGTCGTGCGCGAGACCTGCGGTCTCGGGCAGCAGGTCACGCTCGTGCC
>SKTG01000452.1 GCA_007118045.1 Nitriliruptoraceae bacterium | reverse complement strand
CCCGGCCGCCGAGACGCGGGCTGTCCTCCCGCGTTGCCGACCAGTCGCCTCGGGTCTCCACCGACCGTCTCCCGATAGTGGGTATCGATATGACGTTGGATGCATGGTAACGCTCGAACACCAGTTCGACAAGAACCTTGCCCATACGGTTGTGGACGAACACGGCCCACACCTCCACCAGCCGGCGAGCCGCACTCGATCGCGGTGCGGCCGCTCGGCGACCGACGACCCCCGGCCCCAGCCCGTCAGGTCTGCCGAAGCGACGGCCACCGCCCTCGACCCAGCCCGGGTCGGCGGGACACCGGGACTAGGGTTACGCGCCGAAGCTCGGTGTTCCGCACCTGCCCCGGAGGCGCCCCATGTCCGCTCTGCCGAACGCGTCCTACTCGATCACGCTCCGCCTGCACCTCGACGCGGAGGACCAGAAGGCGGTGGGTCGCGTGACCACCACGATCGGGGAGCTCGGTGGAGCGGTCGTGGCGATGGACTTCGTCGATACCGCGGGGGAGGTGCTCGTCGTCGACGTCACCGCGAACGCCCGGGACGGCGACCACGCGGACGAGCTCAAGTCCGCCGTCGAGGAGGTGGAGGGTGTCCACGTCCACCGATCCAGCGACCGGACCTTCCTGCTGCACCTGCGTGGCAAGCTCGAAGTGTCACCGACCGTCCCGCTGAACACGCGCGACGATCTCTCCATGGCCTACACGCCAGGGGTGGCGCGGGTCTGCCGCGCCATCGCCGACGACCCGGAGGACGCCCGGCGGTTGACGATCAAGGGCAACACCGTCGCCATCGTCACCGACGGGTCCGCGGTGCTCGGCCTGGGCGACATCGGCCCGACCGCCTCGATGCCGGTGATGGAGGGCAAGGCGGTCCTGTTCAAGCGTTTCGCGGAGATCGACGCGTGGCCGGTCTGCCTCGACACGCAGGACACCGACGAGATCGTGCGCATCGTCAAGGCGTTGGCGCCCGTGTACGGCGGCATCAACCTGGAGGACATCTCCGCGCCTCGCTGCTTCGAGATCGAGGACCGGCTCAAGGAGGAACTCGACATCCCCGTGTTCCACGACGACCAGCACGGGACGGCGATCGTGGTGCTCGGGGCGTTGCACAACGCTTTGCGGCTCGTCGACAAGCGGCTGGAGGACCTGACGGTGGCCATGTCGGGTGCCGGTGCCGCCGGCGTCGCCATCACCAAGCTCCTCCTGCGCGAAGGGGTCTCGGACATGGTCGTCGCTGACCGGCGCGGCATCCTCGACCCGAACAGCGCGAACGACGCATCGAAGTCGTGGTTGGCCGCCAACACCAACCGGCGTGGCATCACGGGGGACCTGAAGACGGCGATCGAGGATGCTGACGTCTTCATCGGCGTATCAGGACCCAACGTGCTCGCGCCCGAGGACCTGGCCACCATGGCCTCCGATCCCATCGTGTTCGCCCTGGCCAACCCGGACCCCGAGGTGGAGCCCGTGGCAGCGGGCGACTACGCCGCCGTGGTGGCGACGGGGCGGAGCGACTACCCCAACCAGATCAACAACGTGCTCGCGTTCCCGGGCATCTTCCGAGGCGCCCTCGATGCTCGGGCCCGCTACATCACGGAGGAGATGAAGGTGGCCGCGGCGCGGGCGCTCGCGGACGTCATCGGTCAGGACGAGCTCCGTCCGGCCTACGTGGTGCCGAGCCCGTTCGACGAGCGGGTCGCGCCGGCGGTCGCGGCCGCGGTCCGCGACGAGGCCAAGCGCTCGGGACGCTGACGCCGGGACGGGGGCCGTTCAGCGGTCGCCGATGTCGACGTAGTCGCGCTCGGCCGGCCCGACGTAGAGCTGCCGGGGTCGGACGATCGCCTGCTCGTCGTCGAGCAGGTTCTCCTGCCAGTGCGCCAACCAGCCCGGGATGCGGCCCATGGCGAACAGCACCGGGAACATCGAGGTCGGGAAGCCCATCGCCTGGTAGATGATGCCGGAGTAGAAGTCGACGTTGGGGTAGAGCCTGCGCTCCACGAAGTAGTCGTCCTCCAGCGCGATCCGTTCGAGCTCGACGGCGATGTCGATCAGCGGGTTCTTGCCCGTCACCTCGAAGACGTCGTGGGCGAGCCCCCGGATCACCGTCGCGCGCGGGTCGTAGTTCTTGTAGACGCGGTGCCCGAAGCCCATGAGGCGGAAGTCGCCGTCCTTGGCCATCTTGATGTAGTCAGGCACCTGGTCGACCGACCCGATCTCCTGGAGCATCCGCAGCACGGCCTCGTTCGCGCCGCCGTGCTTCGGCCCGTACAGGGCGCTGGTGGCTCCGGCCGCGGCCGAGTAGGGATCGGCGTCCGACGAGCCGATCGCGCGCATCGTCGTCGTCGAGCAGTTCTGCTCGTGGTCGGCGTGCAGGATCAGCAGCCGGTCCATCGCCCGCTCGAGGATGGGATCCGGCTCGTACTTCAGCTCCGTCGTCTTCCACATCATGTTGAGGAAGTTGCCGGCGAACGTGAGGTCGTTGTCGGGGTAGGCGTAGCGCATCCCGATCGAGTGCCGGTAGGCGAAGGCGGCGAGCGTCGGGAACTTGGCGATCAGCCGCACGATCTGCATGTGACGGGCCTCGGGGTCGTCGAGCCCCTTCGCCTCCGGGTAGAAGGTCGAGAGCGCCCCCACGGTCGAGACGAGCATGCCCATCGGGTGGGCGTCGTGGTGGAAGCCGTCCATGAACTGCTTGAGGTTCTCGTGGATGAACGTGTGGTGGGTGATGTCGTACACCCACTCGTCGCTCTGCTCCGCGGTCGGCAGCTCGCCGTGGATCAGCAGGTACGCGACCTCGAGGAAGCTCGAGTTCTCCGCGAGCTGCTCGATCGGGTAACCCCGGTAGCGCAGGATGCCGGCGTCACCGTCGATGTAGGTGATCTCGCTGCGGACGTTGGCCGTGTTCTTGAAGGCGGGGTCGTAGGCCAGCAGGCCGAAGTCGTCGTCGCTGACCTTGATCTGGCGCAGGTCCATCGCCCGGATCGAGCCGTTCTCCACCGCGAGCTCGTAGGTCTCCCCGGTGCGGTTGTCGGTGACGGTGAGCGTGTCGTTGTTGTCGTTGTCGCTCATCGGGCACGGGCCTCCTGGTCACGACGGCATCGAGGCGCAACGCTAGCGGGGCGCGGTCTCGGCCGCCGAAGCGCCCAAAGCGTCGCCGACCCGAGCCGGGGGCGCGGACGATGCGAGCCCGGACCTCTCAGTCCTGCCGGTGGGCCGCTCCGACGCGGCGGAGCAGGCGCTCGAGCGTCGCCGCCTCCTCCTCGTCGAACAGCTCCGCGAAGTGCTCGTTGACGCCCCGCAGGTGCGCGGGAGCTGCCTCGCGTAGGCGCCGGTGGCCGGCTGCCGTCAACTCCGCGAAGGTGCCGCGGCGGTCCGAGGGGCAGGCTTCGCGGCGGACGAGACCGTCACGCTCCATCCGGTCGATGAGGCGGGTCAGCCCGCTCTTGGAGAGCAGCACCGCGTTCGCGAGCTCCTGCATCCGCAGCCGGCGCTCGTCCGCCTCGTTGAGCTGCACCAGCACGTCGTACCAGGTCAGCGGAAGGTCCTCGGCCTCGCGCAGCTCCCTGGACAGCACGTCGATCGTGCGCGCGTGTGCCTCGAGGAAGGCCCGCCAGGCGGCCAGTTGCGCGGGGGCCACCGGCGGCGGCTTGGGGATCCCGTCGGCGTCGCGGCCCCATGCCGCCTCTCCTCGAGTGGCAACGGGCCCGTCCGACACCGATCGAGCCGCGGGGTCGATAGCGATGTCCTGCTGGGTGTTCATCGGCGTGTCCGGCTGCCTGCTGTGGGGCTGGGATGCTGGTCTCGTTCGGTCCGCCGGCCGCGAGAGCTCGGTCGGGCGCGCCGTACCGAAACGTGTGCTCCTCCGACGCGTGCCTCGTCGACGAGTGCCACGGCCTCGGCGGCCAGGTGCCGCCATGTCGTTCGGTTCCGGTGCGGGCGTGGACGAGGATAGCTGCCTACCGGAGCGGTTTGCGGAGCAGACGTTGCTCGGGCAACGACATTCCCGGCCTGGAACGGTCGACACCGCGTCGAGGCATCGGGCACGCCGGCAGCGGTCGAGGCACGTTGACACACCGCGTCGAGGTGTCGGCAACGACGACACCGGGTCGAGGTGTCGGGCACGTCGGCACCGGGTCGAGGTGTCGGGCACGTCGGCACCGGGGTGTCCTCGACCTCGCGGCCGGTCGGGACGGGTTCATGGGGAGCGCTGCCCAGTTCGGGCCGGTGCCGGCTGGCAACCGGGGCAGTGGTAGGCGTGGCGCGCCTGTTCACCGAGACGCTCGACGAGGATCCGTTCACCGCAGCGACGGCACGGTTCGCCGCCTCGGCCATGCACCCACAGCGTCCCCGTGCGCGCACCCTCGACCGTCGTGCGCATCTCGCCGTGGAGGTTGGCGCGCAGCAGTCGGGCCGCGGTGCCGAACAACGAACGACGCGTGGTCTCGTCGACATCGGCGACCGGGGTGGACGGGTGCAGGCCGTGCAGGAAGAGCACGTCGCAGCGGTAGACGTTGCCGATGCCGCACGCGAGCCGTTGGTCCAGCAGCGCGTCACCGATGCCACGCTGGTCGTCGACGAGTCGCCGCAAGCGGTGCAACACCACATCGAGGTCGGCGGCCGGGTCGCACAGATCGGGTCCGAGCGCGCGCAACGAGGGGTGACGTGCCAACGTGTGGTCGTCGAGCACCTCGACGATCGGTGCGGAGAAGCAGACGGCCTCGATCCCGGGCACGCCCAACACGACCCGGGCCGAGCGCGGGGACTTCCGCCAACGCTCTCCCGGCCGGTACAGGTGCCACGAACCGGTCATGCGTTGATGCGTGTGCACGGTCAAGCCGTCGCTGGTGCGGATCAGCAGGTGCTTGCCACGGGCCTCGACGCGCTCGATGCGGGCACCCAGGCGCGGCAGTGGCGGCGGATGCCTCGGCAGCTCGACGCGTTCGAGGGTGCGACCGACCAGGGCGGCGCGCAGGGTAGCCGCCGCTCGATGGATCGTGTCACCCTCGGGCATGGCCGCGAGGGTACGTCCGGGGGCCGCCGGCGTGGACGGCCCCCGTCAGCGCGGTGTGATCAGAGGTCGTACGGGCGCAGGGTCCCGCGGCCGTTCTCCTTCGCGCGGGACGCCGCTTCGCTGAGCATCGACGAGATCTTCTCGTTGAGGGCGTCGGGCAGGGACGAGTCCATGCGCAGGTCGAGTTCCTTGACGGCGTCCTTGACCTTGCTCTGGACGACGAGTGAGTCCGCCATGATGTGCTCCTTGTGGGTCGTGGACGCGGGGGGAGCCCGCGCGGTGGGACGTCGTGCCGCGCCGACCGGTCTCCCGGTCCGTCCACCGGCCGGTCCGTCGGTCGGTGACCGTCGGCTCCGGCGTGCGGCGGTCGGCCAGCAGGTCTGCTGTGGCGCCACGCGGATGCGTCGACGGAGCAGCCTAGGAGGCGTTCGGCGCGGAGTGCGAGCACCTGAGCCCGTCGGGTGCCGGGGGACGGCCCCCCGACGGGCTCGTCCCGGACCTCACCGGGTCCGCCCGGACGGGCCGCCCCGCACGATCAGGCCGCGGTACCCGGGGCTGAAGCCGGCGGCCTCCAGGGTCGCCGGCCACGGCTGAGCCTCGTGGATGGGGACGCCGTCGACGGAGACGATCTCGAGCTTGCGCAGGCGACCGGTGTGCACGAGCTCGACGAGTGAGGGCAGCCAGACGCCCGCTTCGGCGGGGTCACCGAAGGTCGTGAGCCGGCGACCGCCCCGCTCGAGGAAGGCGGCGGGCGACCCGTCGACCAGCACCACGAACGCGCCGGCCGCACGCGCCGGCCGACCCTCCGTCGGCGGCCACGGCAACGCCGCCCCGTAGGGCTGGGCCGGATCCGTGGCGGCGAGCCGGACGACGCTACGAGGCTCCCCGCCACCGTCCGCGGCCGGTCCGACGGTGCGTTCGCGACGATCGCGGAGCCGGTCGATGG
>SKTG01000335.1 GCA_007118045.1 Nitriliruptoraceae bacterium | reverse complement strand
TGCGGGCGACCGCCGTGCGCGCCGGGGCGGCCGTCGTCGACGGCGGCGTCCGGGAGTCGCTGTTGGAAGGCCACGCCCGCACGCTAAACCACACCGGTGTGGTTCGGCAAGCGTCCGTCCGTCGCAGCGCGGCGCCCTCTTGGGTAGCCCCGGTGGACCCAAGACGGGCTCGTCGTCGGCGTTACGCTCTCCGTCGACGGGAGACACGGATGGAAGACCGACACGCACGCCACCGGCGCAGCGTCCCCGACCGGCACCGACGGCCGGACGACGGCTTCCGACTCCCGACCTCGGCGGCCTTCGACCGCGTGGTCGCCGACGCGGTGGCCGGCCTGCCAGCGGGTCTGCGGCGCTACCTCGACGGCGTCCGGGTCGCGACCGCCGACGTCCCGCCCTCGGTCGGGCACGGTGACGAGGTCCTGCTCAGCCGGTACGAACGCACCTCCACGCGCACCGGCTGGCGTCGGAGCCGACCGGACGAGCGCGTGGTGTTCTTCCGCCGGCCCCTCGAGGCCCGGGCGCACGACCGGCACGACCTCGCCGAGCTGATCCGTCACGCCCTGGTGGACGAGCTCGCCGAGCGCTTCGACCTCGACGACGACCGCCTCGACGAGCTCGGCTGGCCCTGACCGGACGCGCTCGGGCGGGCCCGACGGCCCGGTCGGCAGCGCCGGCGACGTGTCGTCGTGGTCGGCTCAGGGGTCCTCGGCGGGCGGGTCGAAGCCGGGGAGCCGGTCCTCGTCCGACGGTTCGGCGCCCCCGTCCTCGCCGGTACGGGTGCGCAGCTGCCGGGTCAAGCCCTCCACCTGGCGGCCCGTCATCCCCTCCTGCCGGGTGACCCAGGCCGCGGACGACACCCCGGGAGCGACGACGAGGTGCCGAGGGGCGATCTCGTCGTCGGCGTCATCGGCGTCCTGCTCGTCCTCAGCGTCCTCGTCGTCGGCGTCCTGCTCGTCCTCAGCGTCCTCGTCGTCCCGGGCCAGCCGGTCCTGACCGACCCGACCCACGACGACCTCGCCCTCGGTCGCGGTCACGAACGCCGTCCAGTCCGAGGCGTCCTCCAGCGCCTCGTCGAGCGCGACGGTCCGCGCGGCGCCGGCGGGGACGCTCACCTCCGAGAGCTCCTCGGGCTGCTCGGCGGTGACCCCCGTGAACACCGTGACGTCGAGCACCGCGTCTCGGGTACCGGGGTTGACCAGGCGCAGCGCCTCCTCGCGCTCGGCGCCCCGTGCGCCGGAGACGACCCAGGTCGCGTCCGGCGCCGCCCCCAGCTGCACGATGCTGGCCGTGTCCTCCACCGCATCGGCGGCGATGCTCGCGCCGCCCGAGACCGTCACCGGCACGCCGTCGGACCGGGCGCTCACCCCGGCCACCTCCAGATCGTCCGGGAAGGTGGCGGTCAGGTCGACGCGCCGCTGTTCCCCCGGCGGGACCTCGACCTCGGCGAGCCCGCTCGGCGCCTCCCTGCCGTCCGGGCCGTGGAGCGTCAGCTCGACGTCGGCCGTGCGCTCCTCCCGGTTGGTCACCCACAGCCAGCTCTCCGCGGCGTCCACGTCGGACAGCCACGGGATCGTCCACTGCTCGGCGGCCGCGGTCGATGCCGCCAGCAGCGAGGCCCCGTCGACGTCGCCGGCGTCCGCCCGAGCGATCTGCAGTCCCTCGACCGCCAGTCGCCCCGAGGCGACCTCGACGACGGCCGCCAGGTCCTCGCGTTCCGGCAGCACCTCGTCGACGATCACCTCGCGGACCGACCGGGGCGGCACGGTCAGGTTGCGCAGGGCGACGGGCTCCTCGGCACCCTCCGGCGTCAGGAAGCCGACGGCGACCGTGGCGGCCGAGCGGAACGGGTTGGCCAGCCGCAGGTGCGCCTCGTCGCCTCCGGCCGTGCTCATCCCCGGGATGACGTGCGGCTGCGCCGAGGTCGCGGCGCAACCCCCGGCCACGGTCGCCGGCGGGAGGTCGTCGTCCTCGATGCGCCACTCGCGGGTCGTCGCGACGGGAGCGTCGCGCCAACGCAGCCACGCGGCGGTCAGCTCCTCGTCGGTGGGCAGCCGCTCGCGCTCGTCGGCGCCGGGGAAGACCTCGGGCAACCCCTGGGTCGAGCGCTCGCCCTCGCGGAGCAGCTCGAGCTCGGGCTCGGACGGTCCGCTCCCCACCGCGTCGTGACGCGCGACGATCAGGTCCGCGGGCGAGCTCGCTTCCCCGCTCCCCCGCGTGACGGCGTCCTCGCCGTCCACCTCCTCGCCGTCCGCCGCTTCGTCGTCCGCCTCCTCGCCGTCCTCGTCGTCGTCACCGTCCTCGTCGTCCGTGGCCTGCTCGGAGAGGTCGTCCACGTCGAGCAGGACCCGCTCCGGTCGCGGGCCGAGCCCCACGGCGCACACGGAACCGCCCGCGGCCGGCACCTCGTCTGCGCCGTCGACCGGGGCGGCGGTCGGCACCTGTTCCGGCTCGTCGGCCACCCGGTCCGCGGCGAGCACGGCCGCGGCCACGAGGACCACCAGCAGCGCGGCGACCCAACCCCGACGCCGGCTCATGTCCCCACCTGTTCGTCGCGTGGACCGCCGGCCACGGCGCCGACGGTGGTGTCGCCCTCACCGCGGTCGAGCGTGCCCGGCACGTGCGAGGGGGCATCGCCCCCACCCGGCCGGCCGTGTGCGGTGGCCGTGGCCTCGCGGGACGCGGCCTCTCGAGGATGTGCGCGTGCGAAGCTCGGCGGCCGCAGCGCCAGCGAGATCGCCAGCAGCACGGCCAGGACCTGACCCGTCACGGCGAGGCCCCGCGCCGCGGTGCCCTCGTGTTCGATGCGGACACGGCCCTCGGGCACGTCGTCGACGCGGAGCAGCTCGCTGTCCGCGTCGATGGTCCCGGCGGGCGCTCCGCCACGGACCCGCCAGCCGTCGTCGGCGACCTCCGAGACCAGCACCGAGGACGACGGTTTCGTCACCCGACCCTCGTAGACCCCGTCACCACGCGGAGCGAGCGCCCCGATCTCGGCCCCCTCCGGTGGCGCACCACGCTCGGCGACCTCGTCGGCCACGTCCGGGGGGATCACCGCGGCTCGGGGCAGTCGATCGACCACGGCGAGCAGCTGGCCCTCCGGGACCGGTCGGGGTTCCGCGCCCGTCTGTTCGAGCAACGCCTCCGAGAGCTCGGCGCTGGCCGAGCCCGGCGGGACCAGGACGTAGCGGATCCCGAGCATCGCGAGCCGGTCCACGGCTCCCGGGTCCCGGACGGCCAGCAGGTCGTCGACGGCGTCGTCGATCAGCCGCGTCGCGGGTTCCGGGGTGGGCACGCCGTAGGCGGCCATGGACGCGCCGTCGCCGTCGACGACCTCCCACACGACCTCGTCACCGACGTCGGCCAGCACCAGGACGCGGAAGGGCCCCTCCTCCGCCGCCTCGACCACCAGGAACGACGGCAGTGCGGGATCGTCGACGGCGTAGGTGTCCCACGAGGTGGTGAGCAGGCTCGCCGCGACGGCGCCGATGCTCACGACGACCGCCCCCACCGTGGTCACCGCGGCGAGGTGGCGCCACCCGAACGCGTGCCGTGACAGCGATGCCTCGCCGGTCGCGAAGGCCACGGCGAACAGCCCCGCGAACGCGGCGGCGGTGACGAGCAACGGCAGCCCGGCCCAGGTGGTCGCCAGGGTCCGGTCGAGCCACCACGCCGCCACGGCACCCGTCAACGCCGCCACCCAGAGGGACGCCACGAGCCCGGGGGAACGCCGCACACCGAACGCGAGACCGAGGAGCCCGGCCAGGGCGAAGCCCACGCCCGCGAGCAGCCCCGGGAACCCGGGCAGCCCGGGGGACAACAGGAGCCAGCGCCACAGCTCGTCGCCGGCCACCGAGGTGGCCGCGCCGGCGAGGTGACCATCGGGACCGAGCACCTCGAGCGACCAGGGCAGCAAAAGCACGACGGGGCCGGCCACCGCCACGCCCGCCCGGGCGAGCAGGGCCACGCGCCAGGCCGCGTCGCCGGCGCGGATCACCCCGACGATGGTCGCCAGCAGACCGGTGGCCACGATCGCGAGCAGCACCAGCGGTTCGAAGGCACCACCGATGGCCCCCAGCAGCGCCACGCCGGCGACGGCCCGCCAGGCCCGCGCGGGCGGGGTGTGCCGGCGTGCGAGCGTGATCCCACCGGCCACGAGCCCCGGGAGCACGGCGACCGCCACGAGCGCACCGACGCGTCCGGTCTGCAACGCGGCGAGCGTCGGGGGCGAGAGCACGTAGGCCGTGGCGGCGACCACCCGGGGCACCCGGCGCTGCGAGTAGGTCTGAGCCGCCCGCAACGCGAGCAGCCAGCCCACGAACAGCGGGGCCAGCAGCAGGACGCGGGGCGCGAGGTAGCCGCTGCCGCCCACGCTCAGCTGCAGCAACCCCAGCAGGGCCTGCGCCGGCGAGGGTGCGTCGGCCGTGCCGAACGCACCGGCCTCGTGCCAGCCGGCCACGTAGTCGCCGAGGAAGGCGGCCGCCGTGCCCGGCCAGGGCGCCAACTCGCCGCCGCGGAGTTCCCCGGGTAGCAGCAGCTGCCAGGACGCGGCCAGGACCAGGAGCAGCAGGCCGGTCCCGGCGACCAGCGTCGGCCGTCGCCGTACCCGTTCCAGCGGCCGCGAACGTTCCCGGGCGGGGGCGATCGCGTCCGAACGGGCCGGTTCGGGCGCCGCCCCGACGTCGCCGCCGGCCACCCACGACGCCATCGCCTCGGCGTAGGCACGCACCCGCGGGCCCACCTTGCCGAACAGCTGCGCGATCTCCGTGTCCGTTCGCCGCCGCGCGGCCTGGACGCGGCGGCGGTAGCGGAGGCTCTCCCGCGCGTGGAGCAGGTTCCACGCCCACGCGCGCAGCGTCTGGTACGCGTCGGCGAACCGGCGGGTCAGCAGGAAGCCCGCGATCTTCGCGAGACCGACCAGGACGAAGGCCGGCAGCACGGCGAGCAGGCGCAGCCGTCCGTGGTTCTTGATCAGCGTCGCCAGCGTGTTGCGCTCGGCGAAGTAGCGCGGGCCGAGGAAGCGGGTCTGCCCCAGACGCAGGTAGTTCGCCGTACCGCCGACGTGCTCCCCGACCGCCTCGGGCACCACCTCGACGTCGTGGCCGGCGAGCCAGACACGCCAGCACAGGTCGAGGTCGTCGCGGAAGACGTGGTAGCGCCGGTCGAGCCGGCCGAGGGCGTCGAACACCTCGCGGCGGACCATCATCCCGGCGGTGGAGACGTACAACGGCCGCCGCTGCTGGTCGCGTTGGCCCTGGTCGAGCTCGTGGTCGTCCACGCCGTTGTCGGCGCGGCCCGTGAGGTCGATCGTGAAGCCGACCGACTGCAGCTGACCTGGTCGGTCCCACGCGCGCAGCTTCGGGCCGACGACGGCCAGACGTGGGTCGTCATCCAGCGCGCGCACGAGGTGCTCGACGGCGTCCGGGGCGAGCGCCAGGTCGTCGTGCAGCAGCAGCACGTAGGGCGCCGATGCCGCGGCGTGAGCGTCGAGCGCCATCGAGACCGCGCTCGGCAGGCCGAGATCGCGATCGGCGAGCAGCACCCGCTCCTCACCCAGTCGGTCGAGCAACAGCTCCCTCGAACCGTCCGAGGAGGCGTTGTCGACGGCGAGGACCTCGATCGCGGGATGGGTCTGGGCCGCGAGCGCATCCAGGGTCCGGGGCAGCCAGGCGACGCCGTCGTGCGCCACGAGCACGACCAGCACGGTCGACGTCGAGGTGGGGAGGGACGTCACGAACGAGGCTCCAGGCGGGGTCCGGGCACCGAAGCGCACGGGCTCGACCGCAGGGCGGTCAGGCGTCAGGAGGTGACGGGGACGCGAGCGGTTCGGGCGCAGCGGCGGACGGGCGGTCGTGCGCCGGCCCCCCGATTCCGAGCGCGGAACGGTACCACAGGGCGACGGGCGGGCTCCTCGCGCGGACCGTGGCCGGACGCCGGCGATGGTCGGCGGGACCGGCGCCGGC
>SKTG01000511.1 GCA_007118045.1 Nitriliruptoraceae bacterium | reverse complement strand
CTGGTCGTCGCCTACGCGGAGTGGTACCGCACGGGGTCGGACGCACCGGCCGACGCACCGGCCGACGCACCGGCCGACGCGCCGGCTCGGGAGGGCGCCCCGGCTAGTCCGTGAAGCGCGGGGTGACCCGTAGGTCGGCGTCGACGTCCGCCACGAGCTCGATCGCCTCCGCATCCTCGGGCAGACCGGCGTCAACGGAGCGCCACCCGTCGCCCTGCTCGACCGTCTCCCACCCACCGTCGGGTCGTGCTCGCTCGACCAGCCAGCCATCGACCCTGTCGCCGTCAGCTGGCGTCGCCGTGACCACCGTCGGCACGCCCTGGAACACCTCGGCCTGCCAGCCGGTGGGGTCGTCGACGCCCGGGGTGGCGGTGTCGACCGGCACCGAGCCCAGCGACATCGCCCCGGCGTCGGGGTCGTGGCGCAGCTCCACGGTCGCCGTGCCCGCGAGCTCGAACGTGTCCACCAGCTGTTGTCGCACCTGCTCCGGGCGCTGCTGCATGAACCGGCGCAGGTCCTGCACGTGCTCGCGCCAGTGGTCGACGTCGCGGTGCTGTCGCCACCGCTCGGCGTGCAGCGGGATCTCGTCCTCGAGTCGGGCCTCGAGCTCGTCGATCAGCGCCAGGCTGCGCGTCGGCCGGAAGCTGGTGTCGAGTTGCTCGCCGAAGGTGCGCAGCAGCCGCCGCTCGAACTCCGGGTTCTGCACCAATCGGCTCACCAACCACGGGATCCCGCTGTCGAAGGTGAGGTCCTCGTCCGGGGCGGGTGCGAGGGAGAGCAGCCGGTCGAGGTTGTCGAACGAGGGGTCGAGCTCCGCGTTGCCGGCATGGTCGAGGTCGTAGGTCAGCCACCGCCACCGACCGTCGCTGACGTCGCGTCCCGCGGGCGTTCCGTCCGCCGTCGGGTCGGGCTCCTCGGCCGACGACGGGTCCGCGACCTCCGATCGCTCGCCGTCGCGGACCCGCCACATGCCGAGGTTGCCGCCTGGCCAGTCGGTGTTGCCCGTGAACAGCTGGACCACCAGGTACTCGAGCAGGTCGTCGACGTCGAGCACGGCCTCCACCTCGGCCATCACCTCCGGGCTCGCCGGGTCCTCGTCGCGGAGCAGTTCCAACAGCTCCACGAACGAGGCCTCCTCTCCCGGTCGCCCGTCGTCGATCTGCAGGAGCGGGGCGAGTCGGACGACCGAGTCCGGGTCGACCCCGTGCACCGCCTCGAGGTAGTGCCGGTCGTAGCGCTCGCGCAGGTTGTGGATGCCCCAGTACTCGCCGTTGAGGAACAGCACGGCCGGGCGGTACGCCTGGGTCTCCAGAGGCAGGTGCGAGACCAACGCCTGCAGGTAGCCGTCCAGGAACATGGTCCGCGGCCAGTCGTTGCCCGAGTTGCGCAGCAACAGGCGGCGGTGGTCGTCCGGGGCCGCGGCGCCGAACATGGGGTACTGGATGGTGCGCTCGCCGTAGTCGTTGCGGGCGTAGAGCCGCAACGACTTCTGACGGTACGTGCGGGTCGCCCCGCCGTGGATGCGGACACCGAGGTGCTGCGTGTACGCGCAGTCGGCGCCGGGCTCGCACAGGTCGAGCACGGCGGCGCGGTGCAGGTCGTCCGCGGGAGGCCGTTCCCAGGTACGCCCACGTCGGACGTAGTTGCCCGGGACCTGCCACCGCAGCAGGTCCGGGTCGTAGCCCGGTCCCTCGCGCCACCGTTCGTGGACGACGCCGGGGACGTACAGCCCCGTGTCGTGATCGAAGAGGAAGCCCGGGTCGAGCGCGAGCGAGAGCACCGGGAGCTGGTCGCGGTGCATGTCCTCGCCCACGAAGTAGGTCTCGGCGGTGTCGCGCCCGTTGACGGTGCGGGCTCGCACAACGGTGGCCGCCTGTACCGGCTCCTCGGGGCTCTCCGGCTGGTCGGGGATCGTCTCGATCGGCGTGATGGGGTCGTGGTCGCCGAGCTCGTGCCCCTCGCCGTCGGTCACCTCGCCCCCGGGCCCGATCGTGATCGGCCCCTTGTGGACGTGCGTGCGGTCACCGTTGGTCACCGGGTCCGGGTACGAGCCGTCGAAGGTGTAGAGGATCGGTCCCGCCGCCGGATCCGCCTCGAGGTCCAGCGTCACCGGCGACGCGTGGACGCCACCGGGTTCGGAGAAGCGAGGCGGCCCGGCCAGCACCGGCGGGCGGCAGTCGTCGGTGTTGCTGGCGCCGGGGGTGGGGCCTGTGGTCACGCACCAGACGGTGGGCTCGGCCGGGTGACGGATCAACGAGACGTTGCGGGCGGTCTCCGGCACGTCCACCTGATCGACGACGCGGTCGCCGTCGAGCAGGACCAGCTCGCCCCCGGACCGTGGCAGCGTGAAGTCGGCATGTGCTTCCTCGTCCCGACGGTCCTTGCCGGAGGCGAAGACCACGAGGTGGTCGTCGGCCGCCAGCTCGACGTCGGGGAGGTCCCAGCCGGAGGGCTCCCTGGCATCGCTGCCGAGCCGGTAGCCGTCGAGCGCGAGCGGGGACGACGACGGGTTGTGAAGCTCGACCCACGCCGGGTGGTCTCCGTCCTCGTCCGCGAGGGTTCCTCCGTTGGCGACGGACACCTCGGTGATCATGGGCGGGACACCGTCGGCCGCGGCGCCGGGTGTCAGGTCGCCGCCCTCGATCCGCCCCGCGAGCGCGAACACGACGGCGAGCAGCGCCGCGGCGGAGAGGGCGGGAAGGACGCGACGCACGCCGGCCTTTCGCTGCGGAGGTCGCGACGGTTCCGGGCCCGTTGGCGGCACGTCGCACCCCCGGACCCGTCGTGCGGGTGGCGATGGACGCACGGCACGATGGCGACCGACATGCTATCCGCGGCCCCGGCCGTTACCGTCGGTGGGTCGCCGCCGATGCCCCGAGCACGGCGAGGGTTCGATACAGCGCGAAGAGGGCCGCACGCATGGTGGACGTCACGATCGACGGGTTGGTGCGCGATCTCGCGCTCAACCTGGTCGCGATCGCCGTGCTGGCCTACGGGCTGTACTTCCGGCGCCACCGACGCCGCGATCTGCTGCTCGGCTACGTCGCGCTCAACGTGAGCCTGTTCGCGGTTGCGGCCGCGCTGGCCAGCAGCCCGTTGAGCATCGGGGTGGGCTTCGGGCTCTTCGCCGTGCTCTCGATCATCCGGCTGCGCTCGGACGAGACCACGCAGGGCGAGATCGGCTACATGATGGTCTCGCTGGTGCTCGGCCTGCTGAACGGGCTGCCCGGCCTGGTGTTCGAGGCGAAGCTGCTGTTCACGGTCCTGCTGGTCGGCGCGATGTACCTGGTGGATCACCCGGTGCTGCTGCCCTACGAGCGGCACCAGCGCTTCCGGGTGGAGCTCGAGGTGGTGCACACCGACCCGGTGGCGCTGCGGCACGACCTCGAGCAGCGACTCGGCGGCCAGGTGAAGCAGTTCATCGTCCAGGAGATCGACTTCGTCCGGGAGACCACCCGGGTGGACGTCCGGGTGCGCTTGCCCGCCTCGGGTTCCCGGAGCCGGCCGGACGACCCCGCGGCCGGAACGGCGTCGCAGCCCGCTGCGGGGACGCCATGAGCACCTCGCCGGCCTTCGCCGTGTTCGACCACTTCCCGTCCGCGTCGCTGGCCGACCTGGAGGCGGTCGCCGGGCTGCAGACCCGCTTCGACCGCAAGTTCATCGCTCCCGCTTCCGTGCTCGCCGCGTTGGCGCAACGTCTGGACGCGGGTACGCGCGTGCTGGAGATCGACGGGCGGCGTGAGTTCGCCTACGACACCTGGTACGTGGACACGCCCGACCTGCAGACCTACCGCGACCACGTCAAGGGCCGCCGCCGACGCTTCAAGCTGCGGGCGCGGACCTACGTGGAGCGGTCCCAGTCGATGCTGGAGATCAAGTTCAAGGGTCCCCGTGGCCGGACCGTCAAACGACGGGTCGTCCACCCGGATCTCGATCCCCGGCAGGTCAGCGCCGACGTGGAACGCTTCTTCGACGGGGTGCTGCAGGAGGAGTACGGGGTGGCGTGCCCACCGGGTCTGCGGCCGAGCGCCCGCACCTGGTACGTGCGCACGACGTTGATCGACCCCGAGCTCGGCGAACGCGTCACCGTCGACCGCGGCCTCGAGGTCGAGTCGGGGGACCGACGTGTGCGTTTCGACCCCGGGGTCGTGCTGATCGAGGCGAAGTCGCCGACGATCCGTAGCGGCACGTTGGGGGTGCTGCGCTCGTTGGGGCTCCAGCCGGCGGCGGTGAGCAAGTACGGCGTCGCGGTGACCACCTTGTTCGACCAGCCGGGCGGCAACCGGTGGTTCCCGGCGCTGCGGCAACTGGCCCCGCAGCCGGAACTGTCCGCGTGACGACGAGCCGGTGACCCAGCCGCGTGAGTTCGAGCGCAGGTGGTGGGCCGGTGAGGCAGCCGCGTGAGTCGAACGCACGTGGTGGGCCGGCGTTCACCGCGGCGAACCGTTCAGCTCACCGCGACGGACGTCAGCTCCCCGCGAGTTCGCGCAGGTCGGCGCCGGTCAGCAGCGCGTAGCGTCCACGCTCGTGACGGCTCGCCCCGCTCACCGCTCCCGCGTCGTCGAGCCAGTCGGGGAGGCGGTCGGTGCGCACGAGGACCAGTTCGTCGTCGGCGACGTCCCCGAGCCCGCCCTCGCTGAGGTCTCCGGGGGGCAGGTTCCAGTAGAAGCTCAGCCACCGGGGCGTCGCCAGGCCGGTGTGCCAGGCCCGCGTCTGACCATCGGCCGGCTCCGTGTCCCGCACGAGCGTGCCCGCGTCGCGGGGCTCGCTCGCGTAGGTGGCCGCGACCTCGCCGCGGACGAACCCGCCGAAACCGACGACGAGCAGCAGGCCGGCGGCCACCGCCGGGATCGCGTGCCGCCAGCGTGGCGCACGGGCACCGAGGTGGGTCAGCAGGGCCGCCGTGCCGAACCAGACCGGCAGGAGCACCGGGAAGATCCAGTAGTCGTGCACGAACGAGCCGTTCGGCAGTCCGACGACGTAGGCGACCGCCACCGCCGCCGTGGTGGCGACCAGGACCCGGCAGCGCCGGTCCAGGAGGCCAGCCAGTACGGCCAGCGGCGCGAGCCCCCAGCGCCACCAGGCGGGCAGCAGCTCGCGCAGCCACTGACCGATGCGGTCGACGAACTCCTCGACCGTGAAGTCACCACCCTGCGTGCGGACACGGACCTGCTCACCGATCTCGTCCGGCCCGGTGCCGCCCACCACGTACGCGGCGGTGATGGCCGCGCCGAGACCCATCGCGGTACCCACGACGAGGGTCACCCGGTCGAAGCCGCGGCTGGCCAGCAGCCACAGGCCGAGCACCGCCCCGGTGGCCAGGCCGAGGTAACCGGCCAGGACGGCCGCGAACGACACGACCGCGCCGAGCACCAGCTCGCCGGTGCCGATCGGTCGGTGTTCGCGCAGCCGCACGATCACGAGCACCATGGCGAGCAGCAGCGAGACGCTGCCGTTCAGCCGGCCGTACGCCCAGAACAGCGGCGTCACCGCCACCGCGACCGTGGCGGCCAGCACCGGCAACCAGGCGAACCCGAGCCGGCGCAGCACGGCGGCGCCGAGGGGGAGCAGCGCCACACCGCTCAGGTAGGCGAACAGGCGCACGGCGACGTCGAGGGGGACCGGCAGCACCTGGGCCGTGAGGTAGTAGCCCACGTTCATCAGCGGCGGGTGGTGGGCGTAGCTGGGTTGATCGCCCTCGGGACCGCCGCCGTACGGGCTCCAGTCGCTCAACCACCCGGACGCCGCGAGCCCGTCCTGCTGCGCGTTCTGGACGTGCAGCGCGTGCCGACCGAGGATGCGGCCCTCGTGGTCGTCACCGAGGCCGTCCCACAGGCTCGGAGCCCAGGAGAGCAGCACGACGAGCGTGAGCACCCCGATCAGGGTCCAGCCGAGCCCGTCGGCCAGCTTGTCCGGCGGGGCGGCGCCCGGACCGGAGCGTCCCCGCGTCGCGGCCGCGGCGCTCATCGCCG
>SKTG01000047.1 GCA_007118045.1 Nitriliruptoraceae bacterium | reverse complement strand
GCCGCCCGGCGCAGCATCGACGAGCTGGCCACGACCCAGGGCGTACCCCTGGAGGTCGATCGCCTCATCGACGAGCTGTCGGTCGGGGAGAAGCAGCGGGTCGAGATCCTCAAGGTCCTCTACCGCGGCGCGGACCTGCTCATCCTGGACGAGCCGACCGGCGTCCTCGTGCCCTCCGAGGTGGACGAGCTGTTCGAGAACCTGCGCCGGCTCGCCGCCCAGGGCGTGACGATCATCTTCATCTCCCACAAGCTCGACGAGGTGCTGCAGATCGCCGACACGGTGACGGTCCTGCGCGGCGGGCGCACCGTCACCTCGCTACCGGCGGAGGGTGTGTCCCCACGCCAGCTCGCGGAGCTGATGGTCGGCAGCGAGCTGCCCAGCCCGGAGATCCGCGAGCGCACCGAGCTCGGTGAGGTCAAGCTCACCGCCGTCGGCGGAGCCCGGACGCCCCGACCGCTGACTCGGCGCCCCCGCGGACCAGGCGATCCCGTCGAGGTCCGTCACAATTCGTATGTTGACGATCACACACGGTGACGAAGCCGCGGTGGCCGTAGGTACAGGCACTCGCGGCCCGGTCGCTCGCTGCGCGCACGAACGCACGGCGGACGCGCCTCAGCCCGCGCGACCGTGGTCGCGCCGCAGCCCGTCGTGCTGGTCGAGCCAGCTCGTCAACGCCCGGTGCGGGAGCCGGGTTCGCGGCCCGCACAGCTGCTCGACCCATCCCGGGTGCACCCCGAAGAGCACCATCGGCACCCAGCGGATGCCGAGCAGGTCCGCGATCGCGATGCGGTGACGGCCGTGCATGCCGTGACAGAGCCGACCGTCGCGGGTGACGAACAGCCGAGCCTCGTCGATCTCCCTCTGCCCGCGCTCGACGGAGGTGCGGTAGCCGTCGACGGCCATGGAGCGGTACAGGGCGCGCAACTCGACGAAGTAGCGCTCCACCTCCTGGAGTGTCCCGCGGCCCTTGCGCGGCTCACCCACCTCGATGCCGTGGCACATCGCCGCGTACTCGGGGGTCTCCCGGTGATCGTGACCCGCCACGAAGAGCAGCCGCACGGTCTCGTGCTTCTCCCATCGGGGCAGGTCGGCGGGCGCGGGCTCACGGATCGGGACGCGCTCGCGGACCTGTTCGCGGTCCCACTCCCCCGGCAGGACCCGCGCGCCGGGCGGCGCAACCTCGGCGACGTAGCCGGTGAGCTCGAGGTCGGACAACCGAACCCACCACAGCGCCGGCGATCGGCGGGGAGGTAACCGCCGGATCCGGTCCGTGACGGTGTCACCACGAAGGCACGAGACCCCGTACCGGGCCCATCTCGTGGCGAGCACACGCTGGGCGGTCAGCGTCCCGGGAGCGTCACGGGTGGACATCAGCGTTCCGCGAGGATGCTCGTCCGCCAGTTCCTCGCGACGACGGCGACGAAGCGCTCCGGGTCCGTGACGAGGTGTTCGCTCGCCTTGCCAGCCGCCACCTCGGCCTCGTAGCCAGGCCGATCGCCGCCGAGCAGACCCATCTCGCGGACAGCACGCAGCAGCAGCACCATGCCGGCGAGCGCGCGACGGCTGGCCGGCGTGGGGTCGAGCTCGAGTCCCGCGGCGGCGAACAGCGCGACCAGTTCGGCGTCGAACGCGCCGTCGAGGAACGCATGTCGCAGCCGGGGCAGCGCTGGCGGGACGTGGGTGGCCAGGTACACGGCGTCGTAGAAGAACGGGCGGAGCTCGAGGGGCCACGTGTCGATCAGCACCGGGCGGCGGTCGGGCGTGACGAGCAGGTTGCGGACGTGGCAGTCGGCGGCGGTCGGCACCAGCGGCCACCTGCGGATCTCGTTCCGGTGCGTCTCGAGGTGATGACGCAGCTCCTCGGGAAGTTCCGGCCGGATCGTGCCGTGGAACATCGGGGCGTAGAGGGCTTCGGCGTCGCCCTGCGAGGCCGAGGCCGCCAGTCGGGTGGCGGCGGCGAACAGCCGTCTGACCACGTCGAGCTGGACCTCGACCGGCAGCGAGCCAAGGTGATCGCCCTCGACGTAGCTCTCGACGATCCATCGACCGTCGTCGCCGACCTCGACCTCCGGCTCGGTGTGATGCTCGGCCCAGCGGGCCGCGAGCGCGAGCTGACGTCGCGGCAAGGGTCCCCAGGGGGGCCGTCGGGCGACCAGCCCGGCCGCGGGTGCGAGCAACACACACCCACCGTCGCGCGCGGCGACCGCGATCGCGAACCGGCCGTCACCGGGTCCCGGTCGCAGCCACAAGACCCCGGGTGCGATCAGGAACTGCGCGGTGCGCACCAGGCCACGCCTGACCCGCCAGAGCGGGTGGCGCCCGACCGCGCCACGGATCCGGGGCTCGACCTTGGTCAGGTACAGGTGCGCGGGCATCCGCTGCCGCCAGTGACGCCACACCTCGCCGTCGCGACCACAGACCACGTACAACCCGGGGCGCAGACGTGCACGCTGGTGGCGGACGAGCGCGCGCGAACCTCGCATCGCTCGGAGCTCGCGCAGGCCGCGGTCGACGGCTCGACGCAGGCGTGCGCTCGACCGTGACGGGTCGGGAACCTCGGTCCCGGCGGCAGCCACGAGCGGCGACGGACCAACGCCCCGTTGGTCCGCCGAACCGGACGTCACGACCGAACCAGAGATCCCGGCACGCTCGTCCAGGCCCTGGCCAGCTCCTGCCACGCCGCGTGGAACCGCTGCCGGTTGTGCGTCTCCCGGACCCAAGCCTGGCCGTTCCGACCGCACGCCTCGCGCCGCTCGTGGTCCTCGAGCAGGGATCGCACCCCCTGCTCCAACCGGTCCACGCCGGCGAGACCGTCGCCGGGTTCGGGGCCGGCGGCATGACCGAACCGGCTGGGCACCTGCTCCGGGTCGAGGTAGCTCACGACCGGGACCTGGTAGGCCAGTGCCTCCTGGAAGGTGACCGGCAGCCCCTCGTGGATCGAGGTGTTGAGCAGCAGCCAGGCGCGGCGGTAGAGCCGGTCCTTGGCCTCACCGGTGACCTCGCCAGCCAACTCGACGTTGTCGGGCAGGCTGGTCGGTTCCCACCGCGAGTCTGCATGCCGCTTCCCGGCGATGACGAAGTCGACGTCCGGCAGGCGCCGGGCGAGCTCGACGGCCACCCAGGTGCGCTTGATGGCATCGAGCCGTCCCACCGTCACGATCGTCGGCCGCTCGGAGCGGTCCTCGGGCCGGACATCGACGGGTGGCAGGATGTTGGGTAGGTGGGTGACGGCTCCGGGTTCGATCCCGTAGGCGCCGGCGATGCGCTCCTGTAGGAAGGGGGTGACCACGGCTAGCTGGAAGCCCGAGCCGGCCTCACGACCGGCGAGCGCCTCCGGCAAGCGCTCCGTGGCGATCCGGTCGATCCCGGACGGCCGGAGGTCGGGGTAGCCGGGCTCGCGGAGCGTCTCGATCTGAGCCTGTTGTTCGGGACCCCTGGGGTCACGGCTCCACAGCACGACGGGGGTACGCCGGAAGGTGCGCAGCAGCGAGGCGTACTTGGGCCGGTAGTCGATCAGCACGAAGGCCCGGAAGCGGTGGCGCATCAGGCGAGCGAGGCCGATCGGGTCGCGGTCGAGTGTCGGCCGCAACGCCAGCAGGTCCCGCCGACCGCTGTCCGGCCCGACGCGGCCGAGCCCACCGTTCGCGCGCCGAACCGCGTCGTTGCGGGTGATCACCACCGGGTCGCCGTCGAGCTCCGGGTGGGCGGCCAACTCGTGGTGCAAGGTGCGGGTCGCCCAGCCGAACCCGCCCGTGCGGCTCCCCGCGAGATGGATCATCTCGTCGGTCACCAAGCCGATGTTGGTCATGTTCGTCGGTTCCCTTCGCGCCCGACCCGGTTGCGGACCGGCCGAACGAGCAGACTCATGGTCGCGGCGGTCCCGCCCCGAGCTGCGATGACGACACCGAGCCCCGCCCGTCCTGACGGCGCATCCTTACGTACCGGAGCGCGAGCCGACGTGACGAACGGATCACTCGAGAGCTGGGACGGAGCGGCGCAACCGGGTGGGCAGCAGCGCGCGCATGGCGCGGAGTCCGACGACGGCGGTGGTGCGGGCGATCACGGCGACGTCCACCCCGAGGGACCAGTTCTGCACGTACAACAGGTCGTAGCGGCGGTACAGCTCGAAGCTGGGCAGATCCCTCGCCTCCACCTGCCACAACCCGGTCACCCCGGGCTTGACCGTCAACCGCTCGTTCAACGCATCATCGAACTGCGCCACCTCATCCGGCAGAGCCGGACGCGGCCCCACCAGACTCATCGTGCCCTCCAGCACGTTGAACAGCTGCGGGATCTCATCGATGCTCGACGCCCGCAAGAACCGCCCGAACGGGGTCACCCGCGGATCGTGCGCCAGCTTGAACAACGGACCCGACCGCCCGTTCTCACCCTCCAACTCCGCCCTGCGCGCCTCCGCATCCACAACCATCGTGCGCATCTTGTACAGCGTGAACCGCTCACCGTGCTGACCCACCCGCTCCTGACGGAACAACACCGGCCCACGGTCGTACGCCCACACCACCAACGCGCAGACCGCCAACACCGGCGCCAACACCAGCAGCGCCAGACTGCCGACCGCAACGTCGAGCACCCGCTTGGTAATGACCTGCCGACGCGTCAACCCGATCGGGGCGACGTGCAGGAACGTCTCATCCGCCATGGGCGAGACCGTCACCCGCCGCGAGTCGATCCCCCGCAACCCCGACGAGATATGCACGTGCAGACCCGTGCCAGCCAACCGCTGCACGAACGCGTTCAACTCGTGCCCGGTCAGACTGCCCGCATCCAGCACCACACCCGAGGCCCGGCTCCGCGCGAGCTGCTCCAGCAGACTGCTCGGGTCGCCCAACCAGGGGAAGGCCGCATCCGTCGCGGCCGCGGTCGGCGGACACACGACGCCTTGGACCTCGAATCCCAGCACCGGGTGTTCGGCGAGCAACCGGGCCGTCTCGACCGTGGAGTCGGACCCGCCACCGACGACCACGACCGGCGCCCCGAAGTCCCCGCTGGCCCGGCGACCCTGGATCCACTCGCGCATGACGCCGCGCTGCAACGTGAGCAGCGAGAACCACGCGAACCCGCCGACCACACCGGCCAGCAGCGCCTCGGTCCGCCCGATCGTGGCCAGGATCACGACCGTGGTCACCGCCAAGCCGAAACTCACCCGCGCGATACGCGCCACCTCCGCCGATCGCACCGCGCAGATACGACGGCGGTACAACCCGCTCGCGCTCATCAACACGCCCCCGGCGGCGAGCACCAGGAACGTCTGCGCGATCGCGGTCAACGGACCGAAGCCGATGTCCCCGGTCAGGTAACCCACCGCGAACGCCACCAGCCATCCGGCAGCGATGACGAGCTGATCGGCGAGGATCAGGATCCGGCGCAACGGCGGCGACGCGGTGCGCGACGCATCGAGATCGGCGAACCCTTCGACCTCGTCGATGTCGTCCAGCTCGGGGTAAGGGCCCAAGGCCGGCTCGGTCGACTCCTCGACCGCGACGAGGTCGACGACACGACCCGTCGGCGCCCCGGTGGATGGGACGTCGACGGCGCGGTCGGGCGCGGCGTTGTCGGCGGCGAGGTCGAGGACGCGACCGGTGGCCACATCGGTGGCGTCCGTTCCGGTCCCGTGAGATGTGCCAGCGGCTCGCTGGCGCTCGGTTCCGATCCGGGCCGTCGCCGGACGAGGCGCCGCGGAGGTGGCCCGGCGTCCGCCCGTGGCACGACGATGCGACGGCGGCTGCCGCTCCGGAACCGTGAGGTCCGTGCTGCCCCTCGTCCAGTCCATGATCACCCTTCGCCCCGGTCGCCACGACGCGTCGACTCGTCGGGCACTGCCCCAAGGCTCGATCGACACCCCGTGCGAGCTCGTACCACGGCACGCGACCCGCGCCTCGATACAGGACCGACGATAACGCTGCGTGGCAGCGCACGCGCCCCCGAAGTCGCTGCGACGTGAGCGCGACG
>SKTG01000506.1 GCA_007118045.1 Nitriliruptoraceae bacterium | reverse complement strand
GCCGGGGACACCCACTACCGGTTGGAGGTGCACCTCGGCGAGGGCAGCCAGGGCTACGACCTCACCGGTTACACGAAGGAACAGGTGATCGCCGACGTGCTGAACCAGTACGAGCGCCACCTCGAGTACCTCCGGCTGGGGCGCTCGACGCCCCAGGCCCCCGTGCACGACCCCGACGAAGCCTGACACCTCCCACCCCGGACCGACCTCGAGGTGGGCACCACGCCCCACCGTGGAGTGCAACCGACATGAGCGAACCAGCATCGCTGTTCATCGACGGCGCCTGGCGGCCGGCCGCGGCCGGCGGGACGCGGGAGATCCGCTGCCCGGCCGACGGGACCTCCGTCGCCACCGTCTCCGAAGCCGGGGTCGACGACGTCCACGCCGCGATCGGTGCGGCGCGTCGTGCTTTCGACGAGGGCCCGTGGCCGCGGACGCCGGCACCGGAGCGTGGTGACCTGCTGCTACGGGTCGCGGCGGGCCTGCGTGAGCAGCGTGAACGGTTCGCGAGGGCCGAGTCGCTCGACACCGGCAAGCCGATCGGCGAGAGCCGGATCGACATGGACGACATCGTGGCCTCGTTCACCTACTTCGGCAAGCTCGCCGGGCAGGAGGCCGGGAGGCTCGTCGACGCCGGTGACCCGTCCGTGGTCAGCCGCATCGTGTACGAGCCCGTGGGCGTCTGCGGCCTGATCTCCCCCTGGAACTACCCGCTCCTGCAGGCGGCCTGGAAGGTGGCGCCGGCGCTGGCCGCCGGCAACGCGTTCGTGCTCAAGCCGAGCGAGCTCACCCCCCACACCGCGATCCTGCTGATGGAGCTGCTCGACGAGCTCGAGCTCCCCGCCGGCGTGGCCAACCTGGTCCTCGGCGCCGGCGCGGCCGCCGGCGCCCCGTTGTCCGAGCACCCCGACGTGGACCTGGTCTCGTTCACCGGTGGGCTCGAGACCGGCAAGCTCATCGCCGCGAACGCGGCCGCCACGGTCAAGAACGTCGCGCTCGAGCTCGGGGGCAAGAACCCGAACGTGGTGTTCGCCGACGCCGACTTCGACGCGGCGCTCGACAACGCGCTCAACGCCGCCTTCGTGCACTCGGGCCAGGTCTGCTCCGCCGGAGCCAGGCTCATCGTCGAGGCCTCGCTGCACGACCGGTTCGTCGACGAGCTCGTGCGGCGTGCCCGCGGGATCCGGTTGGGTGGTCCGTTCGACGACCACGCGGAGGCGGGACCGCTGATCTCCGCCGAGCACCGGGGCAAGGTGACCGCCTACGTGCAGCGTGGCATCGAGGAGGGTGCCGTGCTGCGGTGCGGCGGAGCCTGGGGCGACGGCCCGCTGGCCGACGGCTTCTTCTACCTGCCGACGGTGCTCGACGAGGTCCGATCCGGCATGTCCGTGCTCGTCGAGGAGGGCTTCGGGCCGGTCGTGACCGTCGAGACCTTCACGACCGAGGACGAAGCGGTCCGCCTCGGCAACGACACGGAGTACGGCCTCGCCAGCGGTGTCTGGACCCAGGACGCCGGCAAGGCCGAGCGGGTCGCGGCGGGGCTACGTCACGGCACCGTATGGATCAACGACTTCCACCCGTACCTGCCGCAGGCGGAGTGGGGTGGGATGGGCCGGTCCGGCGTCGGGCGGGAGCTCGGCCCCAGCGGCCTCGAGGAGTACCAGGAGGCCAAGCACGTCTACCACAACGTCCGTCCGCAGGTGACGGGCTGGTTCGCCGACCACGACGGCTGATCGGGCGGAACGCGGGAGCGTCGGCGACTAGCGTCGTGGCCGGGCCCTCGGGCCTTCGTGACCTGAGTCGGAGGAGCCACCGTGAGCGAGCCAGCAGCCGCGCCGGACCAGACCGTGCTCGACGAGGTGCAGCAGCGCGTGCTCTGGTTGGCCACCCGCATCGTCGACGCCGCCAACCGGGAGCGCGAGAGCGGCGAGATCAAGGTCGGGGGTCACCAGGCCTCCAGCGCCTCGTTCGTGACGGTCATGACCGCGCTGTGGTTCGCGCACCTCGACCAGGGTGATCGTGTCAGCGTGAAGCCGCACGCCTCGCCCGTCTTCCACGCGATCCAGTACCTGCTGGGCAACCTCGACCGCAGCTACCTCACCCAGCTGCGCGCCCTGGGAGGCCTGCAGTCCTACCCCTCGCGGACCAAGGATCCCGACGGCGTGGACTTCTCGACCGGGTCGGTCGGGCTGGGCGCGGCTGCGCCGCTGTTCGCAGCGGCGACGAGACGCTACGTCGACGCGCACTTCGGAGAGCGGGAGCAGTCACGGTTCATCGCGCTGATGGGTGACGCCGAGCTCGACGAGGGCAACGTCTGGGAGGCGATCGCCGACCCGGTCAGCCAGGGGCTCGGCAACGTCACCTGGGTCGTCGACTTCAACCGGCAGTCCCTCGACCGCGTCATCCCGGGGATCCGGATCGAGCAGTGGAGCCAGCAGTTCGAGGCCGCCGGCTGGCAGGTCGTCGAGGCCAAGTACGGGCGTCGACTCCAGGCGGCCTTCGCCGAACCGGGCGGGAAAGCGCTGCGCGACTGGATCGACGCGATGCCCAACCCGCACTACCAGTCGCTGTTCGCGGTACCGGAGGAGGAGCTGCGCAAGCGCTTCCTCGACGGTGCTCCCGACGAGGTCGCGTCCCTGATCGCGGACGTCAGCGACGCCGAGCTGCGGCCGCTGGTCACCGACCTGGGCGGCCACGACCTCGACGTCGTGCTGGAGGCCCTGGCGGCCTGCGACGCGGTCACGGACCGACCGAGCGTGCTCTTCGCCTACACGATCAAGGGGTGGGGCCTGCCGATCGCCGGCAACCCCCGTAACCACGCCTCGCTGCTCACCGGTGAGCAGATCGAGACGTTGCGCGCCGACCTCGGGCTCACGCCGGAGGACGAGTGGGAACGCCTCGACCCGGCCTCGGACGCCGGCATCCTGGCGGCCAAGCGCGCGGAGCTGCTGCGTCGTCCCGACCCCGTGGACGCGCTCGAGATCACCGTCCCCTCGTCGTCGGGGATCGGCACGACCCGTCCCATGTCGACCCAGGAGGCGCTCGGTCGGGTGATGGTCAACCTCTCGCGCGACGAGGACGTGGGACCGCACCTGGTGACCACCGCGCCCGACGTCGCCACCTCGACGAACCTCGCCGGCTTCATCAACCGGGTCGGGGTCTTCTCGCCGAGCGCGCAACGGGCCTGGGACGAGGATCCGCTGCTGTCGTGGACGGAAGGTCCGTCGGGTCAGCATCTCGAGCTCGGTATCAGCGAGATGAACCTGTTCCTGCTGCTGGGCCAGCTCGGGTTGTCGTGGGACCTGTCGGCCCAGCCGCTGTTGGCGGTGGGGACGCTCTACGACCCGTTCGTGGCGCGCGGCCTCGATGCCTTCATCCACTCCGCCTACAACGGGGCGCGCTTCGTCGTCGCGGGGACCCCGTCGGGCGTGACGCTCGCGCCGGAGGGTGGCGCACACCAGTCGTCGATCACGGCCTCGATCGGGATCGAGCTGCCCGGAGTGACCTTCATCGAGCCGACCTACGCCGCGGCCCTCGACTGGTTGCTCTGTGACGCGCTCGGACACATCGCCGGCGGCGCGCCGGAGGCGCCGACCGCGGCGCCGACCGAGGGTGGGGCGTTCTACCTGCGGCTGAGCACCCGGCCGCTGCCGCAGGAGCCGTTCGAGCGGGCGCGCCGACGGTTGGGCGACGCGGTGCTGCGCCGCCAGGTCCTGGCCGGCGGGTACCGGCTGCACGACGCCGGTGAGCTGGCGGCCTCCGAGGACGCCCCCGTGGTCAACCTGGCTGCCTGCGGGGCCGTGATGCCGGAGGTGCTGCAGGCGGCCGAGGACCTGGCCGACGAAGGTGTGGCCGCCCACGTGGTGGACCTGACCTCGCCCGGCCGCCTCTACTCGGCGTGGCAGCGCACGCTGCGACAGGGGGTGCGCACGGCCACCTCGCCGTCGATCCCGGGGGCGCTGCGCGCCTGCTTCCCGGACCGCGCCCCGGTCGTCACGGTCCACGACGCCTCGTCCCACGCGCTGAGCTGGATCGGCTCGGCGCTCGGGGTGCCGTCCGTCCCGCTCGGGGTCGACGACTTCGGCCAGTCGGGCACGATCCAGGAGCTCTACGAGCTGCACGACCTGCTGCCGGGCTCGATCGTCAACGGCGCGCTCGCGGCGCTCAGCCTGCGGTGACCCGCAGTGGGCGTCGACGGCACGGACGGCCAACGGGCGGCGGTCACGTGCCGGGCAGTTCCTCGGGCAGGTGGATCCAGGTCTGTCCCGGCTTGAGCGGGAAGGCCTCCTCGCCGGCTTCGTCGAGCAGGAGCAACGGGTCGGTGTCGCTCGGCTTGGTCCAGGTCACCGGGTAGCGCTCGCCGTCGCGCAGCACGAGCCCGTCACCGCTGCCGACCACGTCCGATTCCGGGTAGCCGGAGTCGCCGACGTAGTGGCGCACCTCGAGCACGACCACGTTGGCGGCCTCGATGCGACCGCCGCCGGTGACGGCCGCTTCCTCGCCGTTCTGGCTGCGCCGGTACAGGCCCGTGTCCTCGTCGAAGCGCCACGAGCTGGTGAAGCTCGGTGACATCACGACGTCGACGTCGGCACCGTCCACCGCGCCGCCCTCGTCGCCGGCGGCGGTGTCGGGCGGTGTGTCGGCGAACGCCCAGCCGAGGTCCTCGAGATCGTCAGCACCCGCGTCGACGACGGCCTCCAGACCGTCCTCGAGCCGCAGGAACAGGTCGTGTGGCGCCACGGGGTGCGACGCGTACTCGCCGTCGTCCCGGAAGAAGCCCGGCGCTCCCTCGGTGATGGGTACCCCCGCGGCGTCGGCCAACAGGGCACGCACCTCGGCCCGGGCGCCCGAGGAGGCGAAGCCCGGGTGGCCGAAGCCGCCCATCAGCTGCACGTCGACGGGCCGCGCCGAGCGCACCGGCCCGGCGATCTCCGGCAGCTCGCTGTGGAACACGGTGAAGAAGCGGGTGACGCCGCCCTCCGTCAGCTCCTCGATCACCACGTCGGCGACGTCCAGGCCGGTCTGTGGCCGCGCCTCGGGTGAGTTGGACACCTTCACGATCAACGCCGGGCGTTCCGGCACCTGCTCGGTCTCCACCCCGGTGAGCGGCATGCGGTCGGGCTCGTCCTCCTCGTCCCCGACGGGGGGCTCCGTGCCGCCCAGCACGACGACCGCCGCCACCCCGGCCGCCACCAGCAGCAGAGCGACGACGAGGGCGATCCCGATGCGACCCCGATCCACCAGCCACCTCCCGATGACCCGCCGCCACCCGGGTGCACCCCAGGCGAGCCGCATCCGGTATGCGGGTCGGTCGTCCGACCGCGGAGCCTAGGGGCGGCGGTGACCGGCGACCGGGCGCCCCCGGGGGATCACCGGTCGGCGGTGAGGCGCAGGACCAGCGCGACCAGGCCGGACACGGCCGCGCCGACCAGACACGCCCCACCGACGATCTGCGCGCCCAGACCCGCCATGGCCTCCGTTGTCCCGTTCGTGCGCACCACGATCTCCGTGGCGGCGACGAGCACGACGGCGGCCGTCACGGCAGCCGCCGACGACCAGGCGAACGGGCGCCACCGGCGGTCAGGCGGCGGACGACCGAAGACGAGCACGACCGCGGCGACCAGCGGCCAGAGCAGGGCCACGGCGACCAACCCCACGTACCCCGACACGGCATCCCCCTGATGTCGACGACCACCTCCGGCTCAGGGTGCCCGCCCCTGCAGGACCAGGATCTCGACGCTCGCGGGCAGGTCTCCCGACAACGCGGCGGTGGCGCGCTCGTGCAGTCTCCGGCGGGTCGTCGGATCGAGTCCGGCGACGAAGCCGACGGTGTGGGGCATGTCGAGGCGCCACGCTGCGGCGACCTCGGGCCGGTCGAGACCCGCCTCGACCTCGACCCGTCTCACCCGGACGTCACGGAGTCCGGCCGACGTCGCGATGCGCGCGAGGTCGTCGCGGTCGCCCGTGAGGTCGGCGAGACGCTCACGCATCG
>SKTG01000210.1 GCA_007118045.1 Nitriliruptoraceae bacterium | reverse complement strand
CATCTACGACCAGATGTCGGACCCGAAGTGGGTGCTGTCCATGGGCGTGTGCGCGACCTCCGGCGGCATGTTCAACAACTACGCCCTCGTCCAGGGTGTCGACCACGTCGTCCCCGTCGACATGTACGTCCCGGGGTGCCCGCCGCGACCGGAGATGCTGCTCGACGGCATCCTCAAGCTGCACGAGCAGATCCGCGGCGAGACGTTCGCCCAGCAGGGGGCCAAGGCATGAGCTACGTCCCGACCCGCGGCCACGGCCTGATCGACCCGCCGCTCACGCACGACGAGCTCGCCCAGCGGATCACCGACGCCGTCGAGGGTGTCACCACCGAGCAGGCCCTCGGCGAGCTGACCGTCCACGTCGAACCGGACTCGCTGCTCGCGGTGCTGCGGACCTGCAAGGAGGAGCTCGCCTGCGAGATGCTGGCCGACCTCTCCGGCGTCCACTGGCCGGCGGGCGACCACGTCATCGAGCGACAGAGCTCGACCACCGGTTGGCCGAGCTACCGGGTCTCCCGCGACCGTGGCGTCATCGAGGTGCTCTACATCGTCCGTTCGGCGAGCCGCAACCACCGCCTGCGGGTGGCGGTGGGGACCGACGACACGGACCCGGTGCTGCCCTCCGCCACGGGGATCTACCCGACCGCGAACTACCACGAGCGTGAGGTGTACGACTTCTTCGGCGTCCGGTTCGAGGGTCACCCCGACCTGACCCGCATCCTCATGCCGGACGACTGGATCGGTCACCCGCACCGCAAGGACTACCCCCTCGGCGGTGTGGACGTGGACTACAAGCACGACAAGTACATCCCGCCGCCCGACGAGCGCGACCTCCGGGAGGTGATCGACTGATGGCCGTCGATCCGAACGTCGAGAGCTCGCTCAGCGACGACGCGCTCGAGCTGTTCGTCGAGGGCGCGGACTGGGAGTCGGTCGTCGACGCCGTCGAGGACGACACGCTCACGGTCAACATGGGACCCCAGCACCCGTCCACCCACGGTGTGCTGCGTCTCGTGCTCAACCTCGACGGCGAGGTCGTGACCAAGCTGACCCCCATCATCGGGTACCTGCACACGGGGATCGAGAAGAACGCGGAGTACCGGACGTGGGTCCAGGGCACGACGTTCTTCACGCGCATGGACTACCTCGCGCCCCTGTACAACGAGGCCGCGTACTCGCTCGGTGTGGAGCAACTGCTCGGCATCGACATCCCGAAGCGCGCGGAGGTCGTGCGGGTCATCCTGCTCGAGTTCAACCGCATCGCCAGCCACCTGGTCTGGCTCGCGACCGGGGGGATGGAGCTCGGCTCCACGACGATGATGACCTTCGGGTTCCGTGAGCGCGAGCACATCCTGGACCTGTTCGAGTCCCAGTCGGGCCTACGGATGAACCACGCCTACATCCGTCCCGGGGGGCTGGCACAGGACGTGACCTCCGACTTCGTCGAGCGGTGCGAGTCCCTGCTCGAGCTGCTGCCGAGGAAGATCGCCGACTACGAGGACCTGCTGCTCAAGAACCCGATCTGGAACGACCGTCTCCGCGGCGTCGGCATCATCGACGAACAGACCTGCTACGAGTACGGCGTCACGGGACCGCTGCTGCGGGCGGCCGGGGTGCCCTGGGACCTGCGCAAGGCCGAGCCCTGCCTCGGCTACGACGAGTACGACTTCGAGGTCCCGACGGAGACGGCTGCCGACTCCTTCGCGCGCTTCCTCGTACGCATCGCGGAGATGCGGGAGTCGATGGGGATCATCCGGCAGGCGCTCGACCGCCTGCCGGACGGACCGGTCATGGTGGCGGACAAGCGGATCGCCTGGCCCTCGCAGCAGGCGCTCGGGCCGGACGGGATCGGCAACGACCCGGAGTACATCCGCCACATCATGGGCGAGTCCATGGAGTCGCTCATCAACCACTTCAAGCTGGTGACGCAGGGCTTCACCGTCCCAGCCGGCCAGGTCTACGTGCCGCTCGAGTCGCCCCGCGGCGAGCTCGGCTACGCCATCACCTCCACCGGTACGAACAAGCCGTACCGGGTGCACGTGCGCGAGCCGAGCTTCGTCAACCTGCAGGCCGCCGACGTGATGTCGCGCGGCCACATGGTCTCCGACGTCGTGGTGGTGGTCGCCTCGCTCGATCCGGTCATGGGCGGCGTCGACCGCTGACGCAACGTCCCCGAGGGCCCGGCGACGGGTCACGTCCCAGCAGGAGCAACCGCGCGATGCCCATCTCCGACGTCACCCGCGACGAGGCGAGGCTGCTCGTGCAGCGCTATCCGGTCGCGCGCTCGGCGCTGCTGCCGCTGCTGTACCTGGTCCAGAGCGAGCAGGGCTACGTCAGCGAGGAGGGCATCGCCTTCTGCGCGGAGATGCTCGCGCTGACCAAGGCGGAGGTCGGCGCCGTCGCCACCTTCTACACGATGTACAAGCGCGAGCCGTTCGGTGACTACCTCCTCAGCGTGTGCACCAACCCGACGTGCGAGATCGCCGGCGCCGGAGAGATCTACTCGTCGTACGTCGAGCGCTGCGGCGGTCACGTCGACCGCGAGGGCGCGGGGGTCATGGTCGAGCACGCCGAGTGCCTCGGCATCTGCGACGCGGCTCCCGTGGTGCAGATCAACTACGAGATGTACGGCCCCGTCACGCACGACGAGGCCATGGAGCTGCTGGACAAGGCCAAGGCGGGTGACCCGCCGCCCTCGAACCGGTCCGGCGAGGTGCCACCCACGATCCACCAGGTCCACCGCGAGCTCTCCGGCATCGAGGACGGGATCGACGAGCAGCTGATCGAGGCGGCGCGCCTGCAGGCGACCGCGCCCGTTCCGCCGTCGTACCGGTCCGCGGAGACCGACATCCCGGTCAGCCACCCGGGCGGCGACCCCGCCGGCCACGGAGGCCACGCCTTCCGTGCGGACGCGGGGCTCGGGGCGGATCCGCGACCCACCCGCCCCGAGGAGCAGCCGCCGACCGGTGACACATCGGTCGTCGACGAGCTGGCCGAGGCCGGCCGGGGCACCGATCAGCTGCTCGCCGAGCAGGTCACCGGTGACACGGCCGCGCCGGAGACGCCCGCGAAGCCCGAGCAGCCGGGCACCGCCGGGGGCGACGCACCGGCGGAGGCGTCCGGCGCCGGAGCGAGCGGCAGCGAACAGCGACCCGACGACTCGATCGCCGGCGACCCGTCGGACGCGCCGGAGGACGGGGACGCGGCGGGATCCGGAGCCTCCGGGGCCCCGGAGGAGCGCGCCGACGGCGACGACGGAAGGGCCTGAGCATGGGAGCGACGGGACTCGCGAGCGCGATGTCGTACCGCTACGACGTCGAGGGCGTGCACGACATCGACGTGTACCTCGAGCACGACGGCTACGAGGGCCTCCGCGTGGCGCTCGAGATGGAGCCCTCGGCCATCATCGACACGGTCAAGGAGGCGGGGCTGCGCGGACGTGGCGGTGCCGGCTTCCCGACCGGGATGAAGTGGTCGTTCGTCGCCCAGGACACGGGCAAGCCGATCTACATCGTCTGCAACGCGGACGAAGGCGAGCCCGGCACGTTCAAGGACCGGCCGCTGATGGAGGAGGACCCACACCAGCTGGTGGAGGGGATGATCGTCGGTGGGCTCGCCCTCAACTCCGTGCAGGGCTACATCTACCTGCGCGGCGAGTTCCGTCACGCGGGCCGTCGCATGGCGGCCGCGGTCAGGCAGGCCTACGAGCGCGGCTACCTCGGGGCGGACGTGATGGGCTCCGGGCGTCGGTTCGACCTCACCCTCCACCGCGGTGCCGGCGCCTACATCTGCGGTGAGGAGACCGCGCTGCTCGACTCGCTCGAGGGCAAGCGCGGTCAGCCGCGGCTGCGCCCCCCCTTCCCGGCCGCCAAGGGTCTGTACAGCTGCCCCACCACGGTCAACAACGTGGAGTCGATCGCGGCGGTGCCGTTCATCCTGCGCCACGGCGTCGACTGGTGGCGCCAGTGGGGCACGGAGAAGTCGCCGGGACCGAAGCTGATGTGCATCTCCGGCGAGGTGAAGAACCCCGGCAACTACGAGGTGGCGCTCGGCACGACCGTCGACGAGATGGTGGAGATCGCGGGCGGGATGCTCGACGAGCGCGAGTTCAAGTTCTACTGCCCCGGCGGCTCGTCGACGCCCATCCTCCCCGCCTCGGCGGGGTCGGTGCCGTACACCTTCGAGGACATCATGGAGGCCGGCTCGCTGCTCGGGACCGGGGCCCTGATGATCTACTCGGACCGCACCTCGGTGGTCTCGACCGTCCGCCGTTTCACGGAGTTCTACGAGCACGAGTCCTGCGGTAAGTGCACCCCGTGCCGCGAGGGCGGCTACTGGCTCTCGCAGATCCTGCGGCGCATCGAGACCGGCAACGGCCGTATGGATGACCTCGATCTGCTCCAGGACGTCTGCGACAACATCTTCGGTCGCAGCTTCTGTGCCCTCGGTGACGGTATGACCTCGCCGATCGTCTCCAGCCTCGAACACTTCCGTGACGAGTACGTCGAGCACATCAAGCAGGGCCGCAGCCCGTTCGGGGTCGAACCGCGCCGCGACTGGAAGGTCACGGAGTTCACCCACGGCGGCGGTTACGAGCCCGTGCCACCGGCGACCCCGACCGCACCGGTCGACGTGCCCGTCGCCGGGCAGGCCTGACAGAAAGAGCACCGAGTGGACGAGGTCACCCTCACGATCGACGGCCAGCAGGTCAGCGTGCCGAAGGGCACGCTGATCATCCGCGCCGCCGAACAGCTCGGCACGATCGTCCCGCGCTTCTGCGACCACCCCCTGCTCGATCCCGTCGGCGCCTGCCGGCAGTGCGTCGTCGAGGTGGAGGGCCAGCGCAAGCCGATCATGAGCTGCACGATGCCGGTGGCGGACGAGATGGAGGTCCGGACCCACCACACCTCCGAGGTGGCACGCAAGGCTCAGGAGGGCACGCTCGAGTTCCTGCTCATCAACCACCCGCTCGACTGTCCGATGTGCGACAAGGGTGGTGAGTGCCCGCTCCAGGACCAGGCGCTCCAGCACGGGGCGAACACGTCACGGTTCGTCGACCAGAAGCGCCGCTACGACAAGCCGGTCGCGGTCAGTCAGCAGGTGCTGCTCGACCGTGAACGGTGCGTGCTGTGTGCCCGCTGCACCCGGTTCTCCGAGCAGATCTCCGGTGACCCGTTCATCGAGCTCTTCGAACGTGGGGCCCTCGAACAGGTGGCGATCTACGAGGACGAGCCCTACGAGAGCTACTTCTCCGGCAACGTGATCCAGATCTGTCCGGTGGGGGCGTTGACCTCCACCTCGTACCGGTTCAAGGCCCGCCCCTTCGACGTGGTCACCACGCCCAGCGTGTGCGACCACTGCTCCGCCGGCTGCACGTTGACGATCCAGTCACGGCGGGGGGAGATCCAGCGCCAGCTCGCCCGGACGAACATGCCGGTCAACGAGGCCTGGAACTGCGACAAGGGACGGTTCGGCTTCAAGCACCTGACGGCGGAGACGCGCGTCACCGAACCCAAGCTCCGGCGTGACGGCGAGCTGGCCACCGCGAGCTGGGCCGAGGCCCTGACCACCGTCACCGGTGCCATCCAGACCGCCCAGGAGCGCGGTCCCGGCCGGGTCGCCGTGCTGACCGGCTCTCGGCTGGCCGACGAGGACGCGTACGTCACGGCCAAGTACGTCCGCACCGTGCTCGGCAGCGACGACCTCGACTTCCGCACCCGGTTCGCGCCTCGCGACGAGTGCGAGGCCCTGACAGGGCTCGTGGGCTTGGACACGGCCACCTACCACGACGTCGAGCACGCTCCGGTCATCGTCGTCGCCGGTCTCGACCCGGAGGAGGAGGTCCCGATCCTCCACCTGCGCCTGCGCAAGGCGTGGCGCGATCACAAGGCCAAGATCGTCTCCGTCGGTCCGCACCTCGGCACCCTGTCCGACATGGCGTGGCGTCGCGTCCCGACGCTGGCGGGGGACGAGGCCAGCGGACTGACGGGCCTG
>SKTG01000186.1 GCA_007118045.1 Nitriliruptoraceae bacterium | reverse complement strand
GGGACCGTGGAGGAGGTGCAGCTCGCTTTCGACCTGCTGGCCGCGACACCGAGGTGGCGGGACCACGCCGCGGTCGCCGCGCACGGGGACGCCGAGACCGGCCCCGACCACCGGTTGCGGGTGATGATCGACGCGGTCGACACCTCGGCTCTGCCGAACCGCTATGGCCGGGCGATCGACCGCGAGCTGGCGGCGTTGCGGGAGGGGCGGACCCCGTGATCGCCATCCTGGGGGTCGGCCGCGAGACCCGCGAACTGCTCGGGGTCCTCGACCGTGACGAGCCCGGGGCCGAGGTGCTCGTGCTGGACGAGAGACCGCTCTCCCCAGGTGAGCTGCCGCCGACACCGCGTCTCGAGGTCGATGTCCGCGGCGGCGTGGACCTCGACCGGGAGGACGCGCTCCCCCGCGAGGTCGACGAGGTGTACCGCTCGCCCGGCATCAGCCCGTACCGGCCGGCACTGCGCCGCGCCATCGAGCGCGGGGTACCGACGACGACCCCCACGGGCCGGTGGGCACGAGGACGCGACGGGAGCGACGTCATCGCGCTCACGGGCACCAAGGGCAAATCGACGACGGCGGCGCTCACTGCCCACCTGCTGCGGGCCGCCGGCCGCCGGGCCGAACTCGTGGGCAACATCGGGCGGTCGGCGCTGTCGGCGGGGCCCGCGGCCGACGCCGACGACGTCGTGCTCGAGCTCTCCAGCTACCAGCTCGCCGACATGAACGCCCGCTTCGGTCTCGCGGGCATCACCACGCTGCTGCGGGACCACGTCCCCTGGCACGGGACCGTCGAGCGGTACCACCGCGACAAGCTCCGGCTGCTCGAGCTGAGCGACCGCAGCGTCGTGGATCCACAGGTCGCCGCCCACCCCGCCGCGACGGCCGCCACGGCGAGGAGCGGGGTCGTGACGACCGCCGCGCACGACGGGCTCCGCGCCGCGTTGTTCGAGGCCGGTCTGGTGGGTGAACACCTGGTGCGGGATGCCGCGCTCGCCCTCGCCCTGGTGGACGCGCGCCTCGGCCGACCCGCGGGGGTCTCGGATCTGGTCGCCTCCCTGCACGACTTCACGCCGCTGCCCCACCGGCTCGCCCCCGTCCGCGTGGTGGACGGCGTGACCTTCGTGGACGACAGCATCTCCACGGTGCCTGAATCCGCCGTGGCGGCCGTACGGACCTACCTCGCGCTGGGACCGGTGACCGTCCTGCTCGGCGGCGACGATCGGGGCCAGGACCTCGCCCCGTTGGTGCAGTTGCTGCGGGACGACGGCGTGCGGGCCGTGCTGCTGCCACCGCTCGGCGAGCGCCTCCACACCGAGCTCGCCCCGGTCGCCGGCGACCGGGTACGTCGTGCCGACGACCTCGCCGCCGCGGTGACGCTCGCCGCCGAGGTGACGCCCCGGGGGGGCGCCGTCGTGCTCTCCCCCGCCGCTCCGTCGTTCACCAGCTACCGCGACTTCGTCGCCCGCGGGGAGCACTTCGTCGCGCTGGTCCGGGCCCTGGTCCGGGGTTCGCCGGTGTGACGCCCCGACGAGCGCGCACTACGTTCGCCGCGCCCACGTCTCGTCGCCGACATCTGCCCGGAGGAACGCATGCCGGAGCACCGCGTGCACAGCCCCCGCTGCGTGCTCCTGCCGGAGGGACACCGTCCGGAGCTCGAGTCCGCCGTGGCCGAGGGCGGCGGCCGGGTCGTGCCCCTCGAGGACGCGGAGGCCCTCGTCTGGACGCGTACCGACGGGGCGGACGAGCTGCGCCGCCTGCTCGACGAGCATCCCCACATCCGCTGGGTCCAGCTCCCGTGGGCAGGTGTGGAACCGTTCCGAGAGGCCTTCGACGACGACCGCTTGTGGACGTGTGGCAAGGGCGTGTACGCCGAGCCCGTCGCGGAGCACGCCCTGGCGCTCGCTCTCGGTGGTATGCGCGGCATCGGTCGCTACGCCCGTGAGACGAGCTGGACCGGCCCCTACGGCGTCAACCTGCTGGGCGCGCACGTGTGCATCCTGGGTGGCGGCTCCATCACCCGTTCGCTGGTGCGGCTGCTGCTGCCGTTCGGCGCCTACCTCACCGTGGTACGCAACCGTCTCGACCCGATCCCCGGGGTGGCCGAGGTGGTCGGGATGGACCGGCTGCACCGGTCGCTGGCGGAGGCCGACCTGACGGTGCTCGCCCTCGCACTGACACCGGAGACCGAGCACGTCATCGATGCCGCCGCGTTGGAGGCCATGTCTCCGGACGCGTGGCTGGTCAACGTCGCCCGGGGCCGGCACATCGACACCGATGCCCTCGTGACGGCGTTGCGGGAGGGCGAGATCGCGGGCGCCGGCCTTGACGTCACCGACCCGGAGCCACTGCCCGACGACCATCCGCTGTGGCAGCTGCCCAACGCCATCGTCACCCCTCACGTCGGCAATACCCCCGAGATGGGCATCAAGCTGCTCTGGGCTCGCGTGCGTGAGAACGTCGAACGCTACGCCAGCGGCGACGAGCTTCTGGGCCCCGTGCACGTCGAGCTCGGATACTGACCGTGGTCGAGGCCGCAGCACGTGGCGTCGTTCGGCCACCGCAGCGCTCCGGATGACGGCAAGTCCCGGGACGGGAGGACCCCGGGCGCCCCGGCCCGGGTCGGCGAGCCTGGCGACCGTGCTCCCGGACGCCGGTGCCGCCGTGACGGGACGACCTCCCGCCGCGGTACCGATCCCCACGGACGTGCGAGGCGTCGTCGTACTCGTCGTCGACGGGCTGGGACATCAACTGCTCGACGAACATCGCGAGCTCGCACCGACCCTCGCCGGTGCCCCCGGCGTGACGCTCGACGCCGCGTTCCCCACCACGACCAGCACGAACCTGACCACCTTGGGGACCGGCCGTCCCGCCGGCGAGCACGGCCTCGTCGGGACCATCGTCGGCCTCCCGGGTACGACGCGGCCCCTCGCGACGCTGACCTGGAGCTGGGACCGTCAGGTGGGGGGTGAGGACGCCCGTCAGCTCGTGGTGCCCGAGGACCTCCAGCGGCATCCGACCTGGTTCGAGCAGCAGCGGAGCATCCGGACCACCACCGTCCTGCGCCCGGAGTTCGTCGGGTCGGGGCTGTCACGGGCCGCCCTGCGTGGCGCCGAGGTCGTAACCGCCGCAGACCTCGACGCCACGCTCGGGTCCGCCGTGACGGCCGCGAGCGTGGACGGGCCGGCCGTGGTCTACGCGCACGAGGGCGCGGTCGACCTGTTCGGCCACCTGGACGGTCCCGCGTCGGCTCGGTGGCGGGCGGCGCTGCGCGCGATCGACGACGCGGTGGGTCGCTGCGTCGAACGGCTCTCACCCGAGCTCGCCCTGGTCGTCACCGCCGACCACGGCATGGTCGAGGTCGGCCTCGACGACGCCGTCGACCTCGCCGACCGGCCCGACCTGCTCACCGACGTCCGGGTACTGGCCGGGGATGCCCGGGCTCGACAGCTCCACGTTGCCCCCGGCGCGGTGGACGAGGTGACCGCGAGGTGGAGCGAGCACGTCGGCGACCGCGGTGTGGTCGTGAACCGCGAGCAGGCCGTCGCCGCCGGCTGGTTCGGCCCTCCCCAGCTCGTCGAGCCGGCGGTCGAAGCGCGGATCGGCGACGTGCTCGTGCTCGCGACCTCGCGGGTCGCCTGGGTGCACGGGGACGTCGATCCGCTCCGGGGCCGGCTCCGCGGGCATCACGGCGCGTTGAGCGACGCGGAGCTGCTGGTGCCCGCGCTGGTGCTGCACAACCGTTGAATCGTGGCTCGTCGACCCTCGCCGACCGAGGGGCGGTGCCCCGGGGACCGACCTCCCGCCCAGGTGGCGTCCGGAGCGCGAGCCCGGCAGGCTACGCGTCCCCAGCGCCGAGGTGGACCGTGACCGACCGGATCGAACAGCAGGTGCTCGACGCCGTGGCGGCGACGGGCGAGACCTACGACGTCATCGACATCGACCCGGAACTGGCCGACACCGCCGCCTTCTGCGAACGGTACGGCTACCCGCTGGAGACGTCCGGCAACTGCATCCTGGTGGCCTCGAAGGACGATCCCCCGGTCCTGGCAGCCTGCCTGGCGCTCGCCCACACGAAGCTCGACGTGAACAAGCGGGTGCGCAAGCTGCTCGGGGTGCGCAAGTGCTCGTTCGCGCCGCCGGAGCTGACCCACCAGGTCACCGGCATGGAGATCGGCGGGGTCACCCCGTTCGCGCTACCGGACGAGGTCCCGCTCTGGCTCGACGACCGCATCGCGCGGCTCGACCGGGTGATCGTGGGCGGCGGCAGTCGCGCGATCAAGCTGTCGGTCCCTCCGGCGGCCCTCGCAGCGGTCGGCGGCGAGTTCGTCACGGACCTGGCGCTGCCGCTGTGATCGGGCCGCGACGGGACCGATCGGGTGGCGGGACGACCAGCGCCGGGAGTGCCGGCCCCGTCAGGTCGGCGCCGCGGCCGCCGACAGCCAGCGGTCGACCAGCTCCCGGTTCTGCTCGATCCACTCGGCGGCGTCGAGCTCGACCTGATCGTCCGGGTACGGGTCCATCGCGACCATCCGGGCGTGGTGCTCGGTCAGGTCCTCCAACGGGAACTCGACGACCTCGAGCAACCTGCGGATCGGCGGGTGCTCGTCGAGGAAGCGGGTGTTCGCCACCGCCCGGATGTCGTTGACCTCCCAGCCGAGGTGGCACGGCCCGGAGGCCGCACAACCCTCCAGCTCGTCCACCGGTGGCGGCTCCTCGCCGCCGAGGGCGGGAACCTCGAGCCACACGACCTCGTCGCCGGGCTCCAGCTCGGCGACGGTCCAGTTCGGCGTCCACGTGTAGTACAGCGTCGGTCGACCCGCGTCGATGCGTTCACGCACCTCGGCGAAAAGCTCGCGGTAGTCGCCGGAGACCTGCGCGACCGAGTCACCCCACCGGTGCTGGGCGAGGTGCTCGGTGATCCTGCGGTGGCAGCCCCACCCCTCGTCGCAGCCGTAGAGGTCCGCCAGGCCGTCCCCGTCCTGGTCGAACGCGGCTGCGACCTCCGGTCGTTCGAAGTCGGCCATGGAGGTGATGTCGAGCTCCTCGGCGGTCTCGCGGTCGACGAGGTAGCCCTGCACGGCTCCGGCGGGTACCAGCGTTCCCACGGGCTCGACCGGTTGGGCGACCGTCTGGCCGGTGACCAGCGTCTGCTCGAGGAACGGCTCGTGGAGCGGGAACCAGCCGTTGACCCACAGATCCACCTCACCCCGCCCCAGCAACGGGTAGACGGTCGCCGGCGGGTACGTCCGCTCCGCCGGACCGGTCACCTCGTAGCCGAGTTCCTCGAGGAGCTGACGCACGATGGCTGCCTGGAGGAAGCCCGAGTCCCAGTCCGCGCGTGCCATGACCACCTCGCCGGTGACGTCGCTCTCGGGCGGTCCGGTGGCCGACGTCGCCCGCTCCGGGGCCTGCGTGCAGCCCATCACGAGCACCATGCAGAGCACCGCGCCCACCGAGGACGCCCAACCGGTCGGCGTGGCTCGCGACGTCATGTCCCGCCTCCGCACGTCGCCGATCGCCGCGACCCGCTGCGTGACCCGAGCGCGTCCGATCGTTCAGGCCTCATCCGGGGGACCTTCGGCGTGCCGGTCCCGGGTGACCTCGCCTCCACCCTCGAGGAGGTCGAGCTGCTCCTGGCCTCCACCCCCGAGCACGTCGCGATGCTCCTCGCCGATGGCCACGTGGTCGTTCGAGGAACGTCGTCCTTGAGCGGCCTCGCGGTCGAGGTGTTCGAGCAGCGACCCGTGACGGCTGCGGAAGATGGCCGCGTCGTAGTGGGCCTCGAGCAGGTCGAGCTCCTCGTGGAACGCTCGTTGAAGGCTCCAGCACAACACCAGCAGTACCAGGGCGAACGGCAGCCCGGTGGCGACCGCGGCCGTCTGCAACGCCGCGAGACCACCTCCGAGCAACAGGACCGCCGCGAGGACACCGACCATCGCCGCCCAGAACACCCGCTGCGAGCTGGGGGACTCGAGCTTGCCGCCGGAGGTGAGGTGGTCG
>SKTG01000101.1 GCA_007118045.1 Nitriliruptoraceae bacterium | reverse complement strand
GCAGCCTGCGACGCCGCGACCTGACCGTCTGGCTCGAACGCTGGGGTGAGGCGGTCAGCGACGGCCTGCGGGCCGCGGCCCGTGAGCTCGGGGCGCTGGACGCCCCGATCCCGGAGCGCGCCGTCGCCTTCGTGGCGGACCGTCCGACCTTCACGGTGGCCGACTACCGCGCCGAACTCGACGCCACCCCCGCCGACGCCCGCACGGAGCTCGGCCTGCTGCTCGACGCCGGCCTCGCCGGACGCGTGCCCGGCACCCGGGGACTTCGGTTCACCGGCGCGGGACGCGTCTAGCACCGGCCCGGCCCCGCGCGGAAGGCGAGCCGGGGTGCGAACGCGTCCAGCCTCTCGCCACCGAAGGACGACGCCTCCGAGGCCAACGGTGGTTGCTCGCCCCGCCACGCTGCGCGACCTACGCTCTCCGACGGCGAGAGGGGCCGAGGTGAGCGCGAGGAGCCCTGGCGCACGTGCGCTCGGGGACGGTGATCCCGGCGTTCGGACACCCGCGACCGGGGCCAACGGCGCCGAGCGCGGGGACGCTGCCGTGGGCCGGCGGACGCACGCGACCGGAGCCGACGCCGCCGAGCTCGAGCACGCTCCCGCGGGTGAGCGGAGGCACGCGACCGGGTCCCACGCCGCGGAGCTCGACGCGGTCCGCTCGTCGCTGCTGCGCCTGGCAGAACGCTTCCGCAGCGAGGAGGCCGGCCGGCTGACCGCCACGTTCGCGATCGCGGTCGACGGTCATCCACCCGCCACGATCACGGTGCGGGACGGGCGCTGCACCGTCTCGCCCGGCGCCGCCACCGACCCCGACGCCACCCTGCACGCGTCGGTCTCGACCTGGCTGGAGCTCGTGGACGGCCGCGTGGACGGCGTCGCGGCCTTCCTCGCCGGCCGGCTCGAGGTCCGTGGCGACCTCGGCCTGGCGGCCCGGTTCGAGACCCTGTTCGCGCCCGGCCCCGAGGCCACCCGGGTGCTGCGCGCCACCTCGACGCCGGCGCGGGGAGCCCGCGTCGAGGCGCTGGTCGCCGGCGTCGGTCAGCCCGTGCTGCTGCTGCACGGCCTGGGGGCGAACACGGTCTCGTTCCTGCCGACCCTGGACGGGCTGGCGGACCGCTTCGAGGTCCACGCGCTGGACCTGCCGGGCTTCGGCCGCTCCGCGAAGCCGTTGCCGACGGGTCGGCGCTACACGATGCCGTGGTTCGCGGACGTCGTGGCCAGCTACCTGGAGCTCAACGGGTTGCGCGACGCCCACGTCGTCGGCAACTCGATGGGTGCCCGCATCGGGCTCGAGCTCGCGCTCCGTCGCCCGGCGATGGTGCGCAGCCTCGTCGGCCTGTCCGCCGCGGTCGGTCTCGACGAGTACCGCCGGGTCGCACCGCTGCTGCGGTTCGCCCGGCCCCACTGGGTGGGCCTCGCGCCGGTGCCGGTCGCGGCCGCCAGGATCGAACGGATCGTCCGCGAGCTGTTCCACGACCCGTCCCGGTTGCCCGGCGCCAACCACCGGGCCGCGGCGGAGGACGTCGCCCGGGCCCTGCGCGACCCGAGCCACCGGATGGCGTTGCTCGCGAGCGCCCGCGCCCTCGGCTCGGAGCGGTCCCGCGGACGCCGCGCCTACTGGTCACGGCTCGCCCTGTTACAGGCGCCCAGCTACTGGATCTTCGGCGAGCAGGACCACGTGGTCTCGTCCCGCTACGCGACGCGCGTCGCCGCCGCGCTCCCCGACGCCGTCGTGGACGTGTGGCCGCAGATGGGCCACGTGCCGCAGTTCGAGGACCCGGAGCGCACCAACCGCGTTCTGGGCAGCTGGCTCAGCGACCACGAAGGGCCGAGCTGAGGCCGTCGTCGTGGTCGGAGTCGGCGCCCCGCCGCATGGAAGCACCGTCGAGGAACGCCCCCACCACCGCGAGGTAGCCGGCGGGGTCCTCGACCATGGGGGCGTGCCCGACGCCCGGCATCACGTGCAGGTGCCAGTCCGGACGTCGCTCCACCACGGCGTCGATCACCGGCCGGCCGATCAGGCGGTCCTGGTCCCCCCACACGACCAGCGTCGGCGCCGTCACGGCGTCCACGGCCCGCCACAGGCGACGCGCCGAGGCGAGCGTGGCGATCACCGACTCGGTGGCCGCCACGATGCCCTCCTGGCGCCACGGCGTCCGCTGGGCGTAGGCGACGTTCTCGATGCCGACGTTCCGCAACGGTTCGCGGATCTGGCCGGGGTCGGCGTGGATCTGGGCCTGGCGGTCCTCGTAGAGCTGCTCCGCGGAGCTCTCGGCGTAGAGCTTCTCGACGTGGCGCGCCCCGAGGCCGGGTACGACGAACGGGGCGAACATGCGCACCGTCGTCGGGTGCATCTGGCGCAGCTTCGAGCGTGGTCCCGGCAGGGCCGGGTCGGACAGCACGAGGTGGTCGACCAGCAGCGGTTCGGCCTCCGCGAGCATCACGGCGAGCATCCCGCCCATCGAGTTGCCGTGCACCACGGCCTCCCCGATGCCGAGGTGCTGGACGAACGCGCGCAGGAAGCCGAGGTTGGCACGGATCCGGCTCCCGCCCCGGCGGGGCGGCTCGGTGCGACCGAACCCCGGCAGGTCGGGGGCCACGACGGGCCCGTGCTCGGCCAGCCCGCCGATCACCTCGAGCCAGTTGGTGGCGCTGCCGCCGAGGCCGTGCACCAGCAGCTGCGTGGGGCCGGCCCTGCGGCCCTCGGCGCGCAGCACGTGCACCGAGGTGCCGCGCAGCTCGATCAGTTGGCTGCGGACACCCGTCCACTCCGCGTCCAGCTCACCCCAGTCCTGGTGCACCCACGTTCCTCTCGTCCGCGCCCGGCCGACCACCCGGCGTCATGGGCCACGTTCACGGCCACCGAGGGTACGGGGTCTGCCGCCCGTCACTCCGCGAGCAGGCCGGCCAGGTCCTCGGCGTCGGTTAGGGGCTCCCCGGCCAGTCACTCCGCGAGCAGAGCGGCCAGGTCGTCGACGTCGGTGACGGGCCGGTCACAGACCAGCTCGCGGCACACGTAGGCCGCCGGACGCCCGTCCACCTCGCCGCGTCCCTCGAGCAGCGGCACGCCGTCACCGTCGTCGGGGTCGGCGACCACGACCATGGTCCCGGGACGCACGCCCCGCGCCGCGGCGACCAGCTCGTCGCGATCCGGACCCGGACGGCCCACGACGGCGACCTCCCGCGGCCCGGCGGCGAGCGCCTCGAACTGCCGCAGGGTCCAGCCGTACCCGGTCGGCATCCGCGCGGCGCCGTCCTGGAACAGCCGTAGCCCGGCCTCGGCCCTTTCCCGCCAGCGCAGGTCACCGGTCACGCCGGCCAACCCGAGGCACACCTCGATCATGACCGAGGTGCCGGCGGGCACCGCGTTGTCCCAGCGGTCCTTCGGCCGGGTGAACAGCGCCTCGGCGTCGGTGGCGGTCTGGAACCAGCCGCCCTCCTCGGGGTCGTGGAAGCGCTCGTGCGCCTCCGTCGCCAGCGCCAGGGCCCGCTCGAACCAGGGTCGTTCGCCCGTGACCTGGAAGAGCTCCAGGTCGGCCAGGGCGAGCAGTGCGTGGTCCTCGAGGAACCCGGTGACGTGCACGCGCCCGTCCTTGCCCGCGTGGTGCAGGCGACCGTCGATCACGTGCGCCGAGTGCAGGACGCCGGCCGCCGTGGCTCCGGCCGCGATCCAGCCGGGTTCGTCCAGCAGCGCGCCGGCGCGGACCAGGCCACGGACGGCCAGGGCGTTCCAGTCCGTCAGCACCTTGTCGTCCACCGCCGGGTGCACCCGCTCGGCGCGATGGGCGAGCAGCACGGCGCGCAGGCGCTCCCACTCGTCCTCGAAGGCCTCCGCGGACCAGCCGTGCTCGGCGGCGAACCGGGCCCGTGGCACCGGCTCGTGCAGCACGTTGACGCCCTCCCAGTTGCCGGCGGGCCGGGCTCCGAGGAAGGCCGTCCAGAGATCGGGATCGGCCCCGGCCTCCTCGAGCACCGCCACCAGCTCGTCGTGGGGCCAGACGAAGAAGCGACCCTCGACCCCCTCGGAGTCGGCGTCGGTGGCGCTGACGAACGTGCCCTCCGGGGTGCGCAGCTCCGCGAGCAGGTAGCTCGCCGTGCTGCGGGCGACGCGTGCCAGGTCCGGGCGCTCGGCCACGACCGCGGCCGCCGCGTACGCCGGCAGCAGCAGCGCGTTGTCGTAGAGCATCTTCTCGAAGTGCGGCACGAGCCAGTCCGCGTCCGTCGAGTACCGGGCGAAGCCGCCCGCCAGCTGGTCGTGGATGCCACCCCGCGCCATCGCGTCGAGGCTGTGGACGGCCGCCTCCAGGGCGGGCTCGTCACCCGTGCGCACGTGATGGGCGACGAGCCACTCGATCGTCATCGCCTGGGGGAACTTCGGGGCGGCGCCGAAGCCCCCGCGGTCACGGTCCCAGGCCTGCTCGACCACGAGGCGGGCCGCCGGCTCCGTCAGCGACGGGTCGAGGGTCCCCGCCGGGTCGCCCTCGCGGTGCTCGGCGAGCGCCGTGGCGATGCGCTCCGCGGAGCCGACCACCTCGTCGCGCCGTTCGTTCCACGCCTCGCTGACCGCCTGGATCACGCGCGGGAAGTCGGGCATGCCGTGGACGGGCTGTCGCGGCCAGTAGGTCCCCGTGTAGAAGGGTCGGCCGTCCGGGGTCATGAACACGCTCATGGGCCAGCCGCCCCGGCCCGTCATGGCCTGGACCGCCTGCATGTACACGGCGTCGACGTCCGGACGTTCCTCCCGGTCCACCTTGACGTTGACGAAGCGCTCGTTGAGCTGCGCCGCCACCTCGGCGTCCTCGAAGGACTCGTGGGCCATGACGTGGCACCAGGGTTCGGTTCGGTCTCCAGTGGCAGCTCGAGTACCCCACGGAGAGGAAGATCGGCACGTCCCTGCGACGCGCCTCCTCGAACACTTCTCCGCCCCAAGGATGCCAATCTACGGGGTTCTCCGCGTGTTGGAGCAGGTACGGTGAGGTCTCGGCTGCCAGTCTGTTGACCATGATCACCCCCTCCCGGCGTTGAGCCCCGGGGAGCTGTGGCAGAGTCCGTGGGAGGCGGGTTCACATCGGCTGTAACAGCACTGCCTGGGCCAGCGGGACGGCGCCGAGCTGGCCCGTGCGGCGAGCATGCTGGGGAACCTTCATGGCGGCTACGGGGAGGACGGACGGTGCCAGGGTAAGGGGTCGTCGGCGCGGTCGCGCCCGCAGGCCGGGCCTCGACGGGATCGAGGCCCACCGGGACACGCCACCGCGACCCTGCCGAAGCGCCGGAGCGACCCGGCATCTGCCGACGCATCGGGGCGGTTCTACGCGAGCTCGAGCGGTCCGGACAGCGTGAAGTGGGCGTTGTCCAGACCGACGCTGCCCTCCAGGGTCCGCAAGATCCCCTCCACGTCGTCGAAGTGTCCCGAGATGAAGTAGGGCTTGCCGTGCAGCCCGAACCCGATGTCGCCGCGCCCCTCGAGCGCCTCGAGGTGACCCGCGGCCGGCCACAGGTCCCGATGAGGCTCGAACCCGAGTTCGAACGCGTACGCCACGGCGCCCCAGACCAGGTGACGCGCCAGCTCGACCGGTGCTTCGACGCGACCACCGTCGAACGGCTCGTAGAAGCGGCTGGCGAACCGCTCGAGTCCGCGACGGCTGGTGATCCTCGGGCCGAGCGCGTCCTTGACCCCCAGGCAGTAGGTGTCGACCAGGTAGCCGCACACCGACACCTCACCCCCCGCGCCCAGGTGCTCACGCGCGACCAACACGCCCGCGAGCCCGGTGCCCTCGTGACCGTGCTCGGCGCGGTCGGGCCAGCCACGCTCCTCCGGCACCGCCAAGCCCACGCTCCAACCCGCGCTCACCCAGCAACCCACGAGTTTCCCGGTCTGCGTGCGGGGCGTCCGTTCCCTGGCCAGTTCGCGTACGAGCGGTGCGATCCGGCCACGGGCGACCCCCAGCTCGCGGGCGATGGCGTTGGTCGTCAACCCGCGCGACCGCAGGCCGCGGACATGCTCACGGAGCTGCTGATCACCGAGCTGCTGGTCCACGGCGTTCTCCTCCTCGACGGTCCTCCAGCGATGCGGCCCGGTGTAGCAGCCGCGGATGCCGGATCGGTGGAGGCGACTCAGCTGCGCTGCATCTCGCGCCCATCGGCGCGCGCATGTGTAGCTGTGCTCATCGGGGTTGACGCCGAACCGGACGCGACTCGATCACCCGGGTCCGCGGGCGCTTCGAGCGCTCGGTCGTGGAGCGGTGCACGCGCCATTTCGACCGACGCTCTGGCGTCCGCCAGTTCCTCGAGCCGGGCGGGTCGGATCGGGCGCCGGTGGACGCGGTGCACCAGGCGGCGGGAGCGCTCCTCGACTGATGGGCGCCGCACCTCGCCCGCTGAGGACGGCCTGGGCGCTCAGCGGAAGCGTTCGACGGTGGCACAGATCGTTACGCGCCGACACCGCTCGCGTCGAGGCGGCGGCGCCCGACCTCGAGGTTCGCCTGCTCCGCTGCGACGAGGCCGGCCGACCAGCCAGAACCGTTGCCGATCGAGGTCGTCTTGTGCACGAGCTCGGGGTAGGCATCGCGCGCCGCGGCCTCCACCCGGTCGTCGCGGGCGGCCAGGACCGGCAGGAGCCGGCCATGCTCACCGGACGCCGCGACCTGCTCCTCGGTCGCGAGTCGCAGCCGCTCACCGATGCGGTGCCCGAAGCCGTACAGGAACGATCGGCGGAACGAGCGGGTCCGCGATCGGCCGGCCTCATCTCGCCGTGGCCCTTGCCGGACCATCGCCGCCGTCGCCTGCGCCAGCAGCGAGGTGGCCAACACCTCGACCGCGTCGAGATCGTGGTCGTAACCGAACGCCGTGATCCAGACCGGACCGCTCGAGTACACCACCCGGCACCGGTTGACCTCCGCCACCTGCGCGATCAGGTGAGCCTTGGCGTCCGCGTACGGGTCGTCGATCAGGATGCGCCGAAGCGACGGCTCTCCGACATCGTCGACCTCGTGCAGCAACGCCTCGTCGATGGCGTGTCGAGCGATCAGCTCCTGCGCCTTGGCGGTGAACGCCTCGGCCTCCTCCTCGAAGTTCGTCGCTTCAGCCTTGGCGAGCAACGCGCGGACCCGTCCGAGCATCTGAGCGTCGAGGTCTCTCGTCGTCGAGGTCGGCCGCGTCCCACGCCGGTCCGGGGCAGGCATGGCGTGAGGGATCACCGGGAGCCGGCTGAGCATGCCCAACACCTCGACCAGGTGCCGCAACCGGTCGGCGTCGAGCGGCGGGCTGGACGCGGCCACCCCGTCGAGCTCCTCCAGCTGATCCGCCCAGCGAGGGTGGAGCGACTCCCCGCGTCGTCGCCGAGCTCGCCCGTCGGCGACCGCCTGCTCGGCGACCAACACGACGTGGGCGGTGGTGAGTTGCCGTGCCACGACGTGCACGAGCTCGGCCGGCGTCCAGCCACGCGACCACAGCTGCGGCATCACGGCGGCGAGGGCCTCCTGTGCCGCTTCGAGCACCGGGTGCCGTCGGTCCGTGAGCGCGTCGAGAAGTTCGGCGAACCGGGCCGGTTCGATCCCCCACGCGAGGATGGCCGCTCGGAGGAGCTCTTGTACGCCTGACGCTCCCTGCGAACCGTCTGGGCGGGTCGGTCCGGGACGCTCGTCGCGTGGACCATCGGACGGGTCGGCCCCACCCGCTGGCCGGGGTGGCGGCCGGGATGTCTGTTGCTTGCGGCGCTTGTTGGCCGCCCGTCGTTGCTTGTTGTTCCTGCCCATGCTCCCATGCTGCCACACGACCACGCCAGCTCCGTCGATGCGAGGCAGAACCTGTGGACGACTCGCCGCGTCGAGGTCGTGGGCTGACCGTGATGCTGGACGGGCGCCGAGGCGCCGGGCGCTCCAGCTACCCGTGACCGCGGAGATCGGATCCGTCGCGCGGACGGCGACGTTCCGCACACCGAGGCGGCGACGCCTGGCCTCGTACCGGGCGACCTCCAGCGGCTGACCCAACGTGCCGGACGCTTCGAACGACCGGAGGAGCCGGTGGGAGAGATCAGCGGAACGGGTGCACCCACCGCAACCCCGGGAAGCGGGAGAAGTCGGCGTCGGTCGAGCAGAGCTCCGCCCCGTGTTCGATGGCCAGCGCGGCGAGGTGGGCGTCGCTGGTGAGGTTGCCGCCGGTTCCGAGCGGGGCGAGCAGCTCGCGCAGCACCACCGCGTGGCGCTCGGTCGGGTGGATGACCGTCACCGGCGGCTGGTCCAGCCACCCCTGGACGATGCCCAAGGCCTCGTCCACCTCCAGCGGCGAGACGAAGACCGCGGCGCGTGTCGACAGGCGGACGAACCCGAGCAGCACGCTCCAATCGAACGCGACCGTCGCTGACCCGGACAGCGTCTGCTCCAGCCACGGCCGTGCCTCGTGATGGAGCGGCGACGACTCGTCCAGCGCGTAGAGCAAGAGGTTCAGATCGAGCAACCTCACTTGCGCAGCTCGAGCTTGCGGAGCGTCTCGGCGTCCTCGTCGCCGGCCGCCAGCGCAAGCGCCTTGTCGATGTCGACACCGACACGCAGGCCCATCGGTCGGCTCGGCATCCGGTACTCCCGGGTGACGGGACGTGCGCGAAGGCCGTGACGGACCGCCTCGTTCAGGACCTCCTTGAACGAGGTGCCTCGCCGCCTCGCCGCCTCCTTGAGCGCGGCGGCGACGTCCGGGTCGAGCGTCACGGTGGTCCGCATCTCAGCATCATAGCAGCATCATCGATGCTGTCATGATGCCTCACACATCCGGAGAGCCCGGGTTCGAGGACGAGGGCCGCGGCCCCGGCCGACGGGCGGGACGTCAGGACGGCCGGTGCACGCCGGCGTCGTCCGCCGGCTCCGACGGTGGCCTCGCGATCTGGACGGCGCCACCGGGAACGGCGGTGCCGTCGTGGGCGTCCGCGGCGAGGGTGCCACCGTCGGCTGCCAGCGCCTCGTGGGCGGCGGCCTCGATCTCGTCCTCGTCGACGGGTTGCCGGGGCGCCTGGCCGCGGCCGCGCAGTTCCGCGATCCCCGCCGGCGAGCCCAGCACCGTGAGCCGGTCCCCGGCCCGCAGCATGGTGTCACCGTGCGGGACGATCGTGCGCTCGCCACGCCGAACCAGCGCCACCAGCGTGTCGCCGGGCCACTCGACGTCGCGCATGCGCCGGTCGACCATCTCCGCCGGTGGCCCGTGCGCTCCCACCACGACCGAGGCGAACCGCTCGTCGCGGATCAGCGTCTCCAGCAGCGCCTGCTCGTCGTGCGCCCGGCGCCACGTGGTCGCGAAGCCGTCGACCTCCACCATGCTGACGAGCTGCGCGAGCAGCCGCAGGTGCTGCGTGACGCGACCCTGCGGCGCGAAGAGGAACAGCAGCGCCTGGGCGCGGAGGCTGTCGCCGGTCTCCTCTTCCTCGCCGCCGGGGCTGCCCGGGAACCGGCGCCCACGGGTGACGCGGACCCCGCGCTTGACCCGGACGAGCACCACCTCGGGCCGGTCGAGGTCGTCGCGGGTCACGTCGCACACGACGGCCCCCGAGCCGTCCGGGACGATCCCCTGGCTCACCGCCGTCGCCAGAGCCTCGTCGAGTCCCGGCATCGACCGTCGCAGCTCGCCGCGCAGCTCGCCCGCGACGTCGCGTAGCACCTCGTCGAGGCCCACGACCCCCTCGAGGTCGAGCACGTGCCCGCGCGTGACGAGCTCGTCGAAGCTGTCCTGCTCGCTGGCGCCGCGCTCCTGCAGGATCGACCACAGCTCCTCGTCGATGCCGGCGTCGTGCCGCTCACCGAGCCGGCGGAACAGACCGTAGATCGCCGCCCGGTTGGAGACCCGGCTGCGCACGTAGACCCGGTACCAGATCGCCGACAACACCACGATCACCAGGATGAACACGAGGTAGAAGGCGCCGAGCACCGGGATCAGCCCCAGCGTGGTGACCACGCCGATGATCTGCATCCACGGGTAGAAGGGGGAGCGGAAACCGGGCGCGTAGGAGCTCAGCCGGCTCTCGCGCATCAGGATGACGGCGAGGTTGATCAGCGCGAACAGCAGCAGGAGGAACGCGCTGCCGAGGCTCGCGAGCCGTTCGACGTCGAGGAAGAGGATCAGGGCGATCATGGCGGCGCAGGTGACGATGACCGCGAGCGTGGGGGTGCCGAACCTGCCGACGCGGTCGAAGCCGCCCCACAGCAGCCGGTCCCTGGCCATCGCCAGGGGGTAGCGCGAGGCGGTCAGGATCCCGGCGTTGCCGGTCGAGGCGAAGGCCGTGATGGCGGCGACGACGACCAGCCCGATGCCGATCGGCCCCGGCATCCAGCCGAAGACGACGTCGCCGGCGCTGGCGACCGGGGTGAGGTCGTCGGCCAGCTCGTCCGAGGGCAGCACGGCGACGAGGATCGCGACGCCGGCGGTGTAGATCACCCCCACGGTCACGAGCGCGAGGAGCATGCCCAGGGGCAGGTTGCGGTCCGGGTCCCGGACCTCCTCGGCGGTGGAGGCCACCTTGGTCAGCCCGGCGTACGAGATGAAGACCAGGCCGATCGTGGCGACGAGGCCCTCGAGGCCGTACGGCAGGAACGGCGTGAGCTCGCCACCACCGGCCTCGACCCCGACGAGATCCCCCCGCCAGATCTCGATGGCCCCGGCGGCGATGAAGAACACCATGATCGCCACGAGGACCGCCACCAGCCAGACCTGCAGGCGGGCGGTCTCCTTGGCGCCCAGCACGTTGAGCACGCCGAACGCGACGGTCAGCGCGATGGCCAGTGGCTGGACCGGGATATCGAAGAACAACGCGAGGTACGCGCCCATCCCGACCAGGGCGAACGCGCTCTTGGCGATCAGGACCAGCCACGCGCCGAGGCCGCCGACCGTCCCGGCCAGCGGGCCGAGGCTGCGATGGACGAAGAAGTAGGTGCCGGCGGCGCGGGGCATCGCGCTCGAGAGCTCCGCGATGGAGTACATCGCCGGCACCATCAGCAGGCTCGAGATGGCGTAGGCGAGGATCACCGAGGGGCCGGCGTTGGCGGCGGCGATGCCAGGCAACAGGAAGAAGCCCGATGCGAACATCGCACCGGTGCAGATCGCGTAGACGTCCACCAGCCCGAGATGCTTCTCGAGCCGTGCGTCCCCGGTCGCGGTCATCGGTCTCCGGTCACCGGGAGAGGGAGCTGACGACGTGCTGGCTGGCACGACGAGGTCGCGCACGGTACTGCCTCGCGATCGGACCCCGGCCGGCAGGTGGGCGCTGCGGGCTGCGGGACCGCTCGCGGCGGACGGCCCTCAGGGCTGGAGCCGCTGCAGGTCCCAGCCGCGCGGTGAGCGGACGTAGCGCAGGCGATCGTGCAGCCGGGCCGGGCGGCCCTGCCAGAACTCCACCTGTCCGGGCCGCAGGAGCTGGCCGCCCCAGTCGGGTGGCCGCGTGCGCGGACCGTCCGGGAAGCGGTGCTCGACCTCCGCGACCCGTGCCTCCAGCGCCGCGCGGTCGGCGATGGGCGCGGACTGCTCGGAGGCCCAGGCCCCGATGCGGCTGGCGAGCGGTCGCGAGGCGAAGTAGGCGTCGGACTCCTCGTCCGGCAGGTCCTCGACCGGTCCGCGCAGGCGCACCTGGCGCTCGAGCAGGGGCCAGTACGCCACCACCGCCCCGACCGGGTTGGCCCGCAGCTGCTCCCCCTTGGCCGAGCGACGGTTGGTGAACCACCACACGCCGCGCTCGTCGCTGCCCCGCAGGAGCACCACGCGTGCGTCGGGACGCCCGTCGCGGTCGACGGTCGCGAGCGTCGCCGCGGTCGGCTCCGGGACCTCCGCGGCCACCGCGGCGTCCAACCAGTGCCGGAGCAGCTCGATCGGGTCGTCCGGCACGGAGCCCTCGTCGAGCACCCCGGTCGTGTAGTCGTCACGCGGCTGCGGTAACGCGTCCATGTCATCCCCGCTGTCCACCGGCGCTCCTCCGTGGCCGTTCGTCGGGCCTGCGGCCCGGTGCCCGCCGGAGCGCTGGGTAGCGTCCCCGACCCGACGTGCCGGTGCCGCGCCCGCCCCCGGGAAGCGTCGCCCCCGGGACCGTAGGCCGTGTCCGCGCCGGACAGCCGACCGTTCACCGACGGAGGAGGTTCATCGTGACGGACGACGTCAGCACCATCCGGACCGGCGGCGTGCGGGTACCCGCCCTCGGGTTCGGCACCTTCGAACTCGATCCCGAGGAGGTCGAGCGGACCGTCCCCGTCGCGCTCGACGTCGGGTACCGCCACATCGACACGGCCCAGGCCTACCGCAACGAGGCCGCGGTCGGGCACGCCATCGCCGGTAGCCCCGTCGATCGCGACGACGTCTTCGTCACCACGAAGGTCTGGCGCGATCGAGCGGCGCCCGAGGACGTCGAGAGCAGCACCGCCGCCAGCCTGCGCGAGCTGGACATGGACCACGTCGACCTGCTGCTGTTGCACTGGCCGGCCGAGGACATCGCTCCGCTGGAAGCGACCCTGGAGGCGATGACGGCCGCCCGCGACCGGGGGATGACCGAGCACATCGGGGTCTCCAACTTCCCCTCGGCGGAGCTCGCCCGGGCGTTCGAGCTCGCACCGATCGTGACCGACCAGGTCGAGCACCACCCGTACCTCGCCGTGGACCCGATCGAGCGGGTGCTCGCCGACAACGGCGGCTTCCTCACCGCCTACTGCCCGATCGCCAAGGGCAAGGTGGCGGAGGACGCCACCCTCGACGAGATCGGTGAGGAACACGGCGTCGGTCCGGTCCAGGTCACCTTGCGGTGGCTGCTCCAGCGGGGCGTCGCCGCGCTCCCCCGCACGTCCAAGCCGGAGCGCGTGGCCGAGAACGCCCGGGTCCACGACTTCGCGCTCACCGACGACGAGATGGAACGGATCGCCGGGCTGGCTGCGGGCGAGCGGCTGATCGACCCCCCGTTCGGCCCGGAGTGGGACGCCGGCTGAGCGCCGGGTGGCCGGCGCACGGCCGGTCACGGCCGGCTGACGGCAGGTCCACGGCTGGCTGACGGCCAGCTTGGCGTCGCCGGCGCCCGTCGCGCCGTAGCATCACGATCCTCAGGTTCCGGGAGGCCGCCGTGGGGCGCGACATCGACGAGGTGCGGTTCAGTCGCGACGATCGTCAGCGCTACCGCGAGAAGGTCAAGCGCGACCTCCAGGCCCTCGGCCGCATGCTGGACGAGAAGCGGTTCGAGCTCGAGCGCAAGCTGATCGGGGTCGAGGTCGAGTTCTACGTCGTCGACGACGACGGCGACCCGATGATGATCAACGCCGAGCTGCTGTCCCGGATCGAGTCGACCGACTTCCAGACCGAGCTGGCCCAGTTCAACATCGAGTTCAACCTCGCGCCGCACAAGCTGACCGGCACGGTCTTCCGCGAGATCGAGGAGGAGCTGTCGACCTCCTTCGGTCACGCCGACCGCCGGGCCAACGAGCTGGACGCGCACGTGACCATGGTCGGGGTGCTCCCGACGCTCAAGGACCTGCACGCGACGATCCAGAACCTGTCGACGAACCCGCGCTACCACCTGCTGAACGAGCAGATCCTCGAGGCACGCGGCGAGGACCTCCAGCTCGAGATCGAGGGGGTCGAGAAGCTCGCCCTGCGCACGTCCTCCATCGCGCTCGAGGCCGCGGCCACCTCGGTGCAGCTGCACCTGCAGGTCAGCCCCGAGGGCTTCCCCACGCTCTGGAACGCCGCCCAGGCCATCGCGGGCGCCCAGGTCGCGGTCGGTGCCAACTCACCGTTCCTGCTCGGCAAGGAGCTGTGGCGCGAGACGCGCATCGCGCTGTTCGAGCAGGTGATCGACACCCGCTCGGAGGAGCTGACCGCGCAGGGCGTGCGACCGCGCGTGTGGTTCGGCGAGCGTTGGATCGACGATGTCCGGGACCTGTTCGACGAGAACGTGCGCTACTTCCGGGCGCTGCTGCCCTACGTCGACGAGGAGGAACCGGAGCAGGTGCTCGACCGCGGCGACGTCCCGCACCTGCCGGAGCTCGTGCTCCACAACGGCACCGTCTACCGCTGGAACCGGCCGATCTACGCCGTCGCACGCGGCAAGCCACATCTGCGGGTGGAGAACCGGGTGCTGCCGGCCGGCCCGACGATGGTCGACATCGTCGCGAACGCGGCGTTCTACTTCGGCCTGGTGCGCGGCATCTCGGACCTCGACGAGCCCATCTCCAAGCAGCTGTCGTTCTCCGCGGCGTACGACAACTTCCGCAGCGCGTCCCGGGAGGGCATCGACAGCCAGCTGTTCTGGCCCGGTGTCGGTGCGGTCCCGGCGAGCGAACTGATCGTGCGGACCCTGCTGCCGATCGCGCACCGCGGCCTCGACGCCTGGGGGATCGATCGTCGCGACCGTGACCACTACCTCGGCATCATCGAGCAGCGCGCGCTCCGGCGCCGGACCGGCGCGAACTGGCAGGTGCGGACGTTCCGCGCGCTCTACGACGAGCAGGGCTACGACCGCGACGAGGCCCTGGTCGAGATGACCCGGCGGTACCTGGTCGGCATGCGCTCGAACGAGCCCGTCCACACGTGGGAGCTGCCCTGACCGCTGGGGAGCTCCCGACGATCCGTCGGGTGGGCGCCGCCCTCGTCCGTCCGTGCCACCCACCGTCGACCGGTGCGAGCCGGCGTACACTGGCACGGCCGCGCCGCCCGGTCCCCTCCGTCGACCGTCGGGATCGCCGGCGCGGAGGTGCAGCGTGCGTGAAGCGTTCCGATGGTTCCCGGACGGGCTGCCGCCCGACATGCTCGCGCTCGACGAGACGGCGCTGCTGCGGGCACTCGGTCGCCCCACGCTCGTCCGCGTGCCTGGGACGGGCGGATCGGCGCCCCGCGCCATCTCCACGCTGCTGCACGGCGACGAGTCCACCGGGCTGCAGGCCGCCCTCCGGGTGCTGCGGCGCGGCACCCGTCATCCGTTCGATCTGTTCTGGCTGATCGGCAACGTCGAGGCGGCGCTCGCCCCTCCGGGGTTCGGCCACCGTTACCTCGACGGCCAGGCCGACATGAACCGGATCTGGGACCTCGACGGTCCGGACACGGCGCAGTGCGCGGCCGCGCACGGGATGCTGGCGATCCTGCGGGAGGCGGCGCCGGAGTCGCTCGTGGACGTCCACAACAACACGGGCGACAACCCCTTCTACGCCATCGTCACCCGCGACCACCCGGCGACCGTCAACCTGGCGACGCTGATGACCACCACGTTGCTGCGCTGGGAGCTGAAGGTCGGGACCCTGATGGAGGCGCTGCACGACACCACCGCCACCTGCGCGATCGAGTGCGGTCTCCCGGGCCGCGCCCCGTCGCTGGCCTTCGCCGTCGACGCCCTCCGCCGCTACCTCGGTGATCCCGGCCTGGTCACCGACCGGTACGTGCGTGACGCCGACGTGTACGGCCGCCTCCGCAAGGTCACCCTGCGCGAGGACACGCGGGTGCGCTTCGGGGGCGAGCTCACCGACGACCTCGACCTCGTGCTGCCCGTCGACGGGGACACGCACAACTTCGTGCCGGTGCAGGGCGGCCACGTGATCGGTCTGGTGCACCCGGGGACGCAGCTGCCCGTGGCCGTCCACGACCCCTCCGGCGCCGAGGTCAGCGACGAGCACCTCGACGTGGTGGACGGCCGCCTGGTCCTCAGCCGCGCCGCCGTCCCCGTGATGATGACGCGGACCGAGGCGGCGGCCCGCAAGGACTGCCTGTTCTACCTCTCGGAGCCGATCGACTCGCTCGGCTCCGCGGGCCCGATGATGCGCGCCGCTCGTCCGCGGGCCAGCTGAGGTCCCTGAAGGCCACGGCGGTCAGGACACGGCGGACGGGGAGGCCCCGGCCCGGTCCAGAGCCGCGAGATCGAGCGAGGCGAAGAGGTCGTCCTCCGGCCGCTGCACCGGGACGTCGGTGCGGAGCAACAGGTAGCCCTCGTACGGGTAGTGCTCGCGTTCGAGCTGCCGCGGGACGCCGAACCAGAAGCCGTCCGGGTCGATCTGGGTGACGTGCGCCCGGAGCGCCGCGTCGCGCCGCTCGAAGTGGTCCGGGCACCGGACACGGGCGTCGGGGTCCGGCCCCGGATCGCGGTCGGCCCGCTTGGCGAGCCACTCCGTGAAGGGGCTGTCCATGCCGGCGTCGAGCATGGCCGAGTGCAGCGCCGCGATCCGCTCGGGCGGGAAGATCGTGGAGGCGTAGACCTTCGGGACCCGCCACGCCGGCTGGTCCGCCCCGGGGAGCTCGCCGAGCTCGAGGCCGGGATCCTCCGCGAGCTCGAGCGCCCGCATCGTCACGAGGTGGTTCATGATGTGGTCGGGGTGGGGGTAGCCACCGTCCTCGGGGTAGGTCACGACCACGTGCGGGCGCTCCCGCCGCACGATGCTGGCCAGGATCGTCGAGGGCTCGTCGAGCGGGGTGCGCGAGAACGTCCCGGCCGGCACGTCCGCCGGGTCCTCGTGGTAGCCGGAGTCGACGAAGCCCAGCCCGTAGGTCCGCGTGAAGCCGATCGCGGCGACCGACGCGGCGAGCTCCTGCGCACGCAGGTTGCCCATCTGGTCCGCGGCCGCGTGACCGGCTCCGGGGTTGAGCACGTCACCGGCCTCGCCGCCGGTGCAGGTCACGAGCGTGACCTCGGCCCCCTCGTCGACGTAGCGCGCGGCCGTCGCCGCACCCTTCGAGGCCTCGTCGTCGGGGTGGGCGTGCACGAACAGCAGACGGCGGTTCACGCGTCGTCCTCCTCGGGGTCGTGGTCGTGGTGGTCATGGTCGTCGCTCGTGTCGCGCCGGGTCGTGCCCTGCCAGGCCGCGGCCAGGCGTCGACCGGCGGGACTGGCGTCGAGCTCGTCCAGGGCGGTGCGCACGAGCTCGGCGGCCCGGTCGACGGCGTCCTCCGGGCCGGAGAGACGGACGAGCATGGGACGGCCCGGGTAGCTGCCGAGCTTGACCTCCGGTTCCCGCCGCATCAGCTCCGTGAAGGTCGTGTTCAGCACGCTCTCGGGGTAGGGGTGCTCGAGCTCCCGCACGGCGGGCACCTCGTTGCGGTCGGCGAGCAGCTGCGGCTCGATCACCTGTCCGACGATCGCCCGGAACTCGGAGGGCACCCCTGGGAGCACCACGACCGTGGCGCCACGCGGCCCACCCCGGTGCCGTCCCACGGGCGTCCCGCCGCCCGGGCCCTCGAGGCCGCCGTCGACCCCACCGTCCACGTCCACCGCCACGCCGGGAGACCAGCCCCCCTCGCGCCACAACAGCCGGCTCCCGGCCGGGATCCGGGCCATCCGTCCGAGGTGCCAGGCGAACTCGTCGGTGACGTCGAGGCCCTGCTCCCGACTCCACGCGAGGGCGCCCTGGATCCGCTGTCCCATCGCGGGATCCTCGACGAGCGCGCGGCCGAGGCTGGCCGCGACGGCTTCGTAGGTCAGATCGTCCGGGGTCGAGCCGATGCCACCGGAGGTGAACACGACCCGGGGCCGCGACCGCGCCAGCTCCGCCGTGAGCGCCTCGTCGATCGCGGCCGCGTCGTCCGGCACGGTGTGCACACGCGTGAGCGGGACCCCGTGTTCGCGCAGACGGTCGGCCAGCCAGGGCGAGTTGGTGTCCGTGACGTAACCGCTGAGGATCTCGTCGCCCACCACGATGAGCGAGGCTTCGAGCACGGATCGCTCCTGCGGACGCGGGTCGGGAATCTGAGGTGCGGGGTCGATGCGGTGGGGCGCGGTAGCCGGCACGCGACCGCCCGGCCGGGGTCGGACCGGGCCTCGGGTCGGCGACGGACACCGCCTCGTCGCAGCCACCGCCCCGACCCGCGCCGACCGGGCAGGGTAGCCGGCGGTCCCGGACCGACCGCCGGCGCGTCGGGGGCCGCGGCCGGCGGTCCGGGACCACCCACCCGCACCGAGCCGCGAGGGGGCGGTGGTAGCGTCCCGCGCCGTGTACCTCTCCCCGGACGATGCGAAGACCGACGTCATCCTCGCGGCCGCCACCGCCGTACTGGGTGTCGCGCTGCGCGGCTTCGTCGCGACCCTGCCGCTCTACCCGTCGGTGGGGATCGTCGCGACCGTGCTCGACCTCGGCTGGATCTTCGCGCTGACGGCGCTGGTGCCCCTACTGCTGGCCCGCTACCGGGGGGACGGCCTCGCGGCCTTCGGGCTCGGCGACGGCGGGGTGGCCCGGGGACTGATCCTGCTGGTCCCGGCCGTCGCGCTCGGGCTGGTCATCCAGTTCGTGGCCGGCGCCGGACCCCTCGGTCTCGTGCTCGGCCGCCTCGCCGGCGGAGGGCTGACGGCGCTCGGCATCGGCGTCAACGCGGCACTGGTGCTCGTCGGCAGCGTCGGGACGTTGTTGCTGTACGGGTTCCTGGCCTCGCGAGCCCGCGAGGGCTTCCCGCGATCCCCGGACACCTCGCTGACCCAGCTCGTGCGCACCACGGGGCTCGTGGTCGTGATCGCGGCGGGGGCCACGGGCCTGGTGCGCGCGCTGACCTCCTTCTCGCTGGCCGCGCTCGTCCTCGTCGCCGCGAACGTGGTGGCGGTCACGGTCGTGCTGCTGCTCGTCGACCGGGTGGTACCGGTCGGGGTGATGGTGCCCAGGGCCGCCCTCGTGGCCCCGGTGATCGTCCTGGTCGTGGCCCAGATCTTCGTCACCGGTGGGCTGTTCCGGGGCGATCTCGTCGGTGGTCTCTACTCCGCCGCTCTCGCGACCGGCGTGGTCGTGGCGGTGGCAGCATCCGCGCAGACCCGGGCCGGCACCGCGCTCGCGGTGCCCTTGGTGGTCGCCGCGCACTGGTACCCCACCTGCCTGTCGCCCCTGACCCTGATCACCGGCGTCTGCTGATCCGGGCAGCCGGCGCCCGCGGCCCCCGAGGGGGCCGCCGGGCGCGCCCGGGTCTCAGCCCAGGGCCCGGAAGGCGCCGATCGCCGCGGCGTGCCGCTCCCGGGTCGCGACGTCCAGGACACCGAGCCCCTCCTCCGGCGCGCCGACCAGCACGCCGAGCTTGCCCGTGTGCTGGTTGTGGTGGACGCGGTAGGCGGCCTCCCCGACCTCCTCGAGCGGATGCGTCGCCGACAGGATGGGGTGGATCATCCCGAGCTCGACGAGCCGGTTGGCTCGCCAAGCCTCGT
>SKTG01000381.1 GCA_007118045.1 Nitriliruptoraceae bacterium | reverse complement strand
TCGAGCGCCTGCTGCACCACCGGGAGGTAGGCATGACCGTGATCGGTCAGCCACAGGCTCTGGGCACCCCGCTCGAACAGCAGCTGGCCCAGGTGTCGTTCGAGCACCTTGACCCGGTGGCTCACCGCCGACGCGGACAGCCGGAGCTCACGCCCCGCCTCCGCGAATGAGCCGCGCCGGGCCGCGGCATCGAACGCTCGCAGCTCGCGCAGCGACGGCAGGGAGCTGACCATCGCGCCAGGGTAGGTGGCCAGGGCGGGCGTCGACCCGAGGTCGAGGCCGCATCACCTGCGTTCTCAGCCCGCAACCCTTGCGGCCCCGTGTCGTTGCCCCCTTGGCACGCCCGAGGTGACACTCCTTGAGTGCGAAGCGAACACAGGAGGGTCCATGATCCCCGCCGACGTCCGGGCCGACCACCTGCGGGTCCCGGCCCCGGACGGACGCCAGCGGTGGCTGCACCACGTGTGGCTGCGCGACAACTGCGGATGTGCGCAGTGCCGGGTGCCGCAGTCGGGGGAGCGTCAGCTGTTCACCGCCGCCATCCCCCACGACGTCGCGCCGAGTCGTGCCCACCTGGACGAGACCGGCGCCCTGCACGTGGAGTGGCACGACGGCCACGTCTCGATCTGGAGCCCCGAGTGGCTCGACGCGCACGACTACTCGGCCCCGGTGCGCGCACCACTGCGGGAGATGCCGAGACTGTGGGACGCCTCGGACCACACCGAGGTCATCCCGCGCATGCCGTGGCAGGAGGTCCGCCACGACCCCTCGGCCGAGCTGGCCTTCCTCGACGGGTACGCGGCCGCGGGCGCGGCGGTCCTGACCGGGGTTCCGAGTACCGACGGCACGGTTGCCGAGGTGGCCGATCGGCTCGGCCACGTCCGCGAGGTCGCCTTCGAGCGCGTCCACAACGTCCGCCACGACCCCACCGGCTACAACGTCGCCCACACCACCCTTGACCTGAAGCCGCACACCGACCTGCCCAGCTACCACTGGCCGCCGTCCACGCAGCTGCTGCACTTCCTCGTGAACCGCGCCCAGGGCGGCGAGAGCGTGCTGGTGGACGGTTGGCGGGTGCTGGCCGAACTCCGTGCGAAGAACGCCGCCGCCTTCGACCTGCTGACGTCGGTGGAGTTGAGCTGGCAGCTGTGCAGCGACGCCGAGGACACCTTCGCGGTCGCGCCGATGGTGCAGTTGCACCCGGACGGGACCGTCGCGACCTTCCGCTTCTCCAACCAGCTCGCGCTGCCGATCTCAGCCGATTTCGACACCGTCGGTGCGTTCTACGACGTCTACCGGATGTTGGGCCGGATGGTTGACGACGAGCGATACCACGCGACCTTCCGGTGCGAAGACGGTGACCTGGTGATGGTCCACGGGCACCGGGTGCTGCACGGGCGGCGCTCGTTCGTGGCCGGCTCCGGCGACCGCCACCTACAGGATGCGTACATGGAGCACGACGACCTGATGGCTCGCCGCCGGGTGCTGCGCGGGACCCACCTGCCGCTGCCAGCCACCCCGCCCACCCCGGCGGTGTCGGCATGAGCGGGGCCGTCTCGTTCACACGGATGGACCACGGGACACCCGAGGACTACGCCCTGCTGGCCGAACACGAAACGCGTGAGCTGGCCGCGTTCCCCGACCGCGTGCTGGGATGGTTGCGGGAGATGGACGTGGAGGCGGGCTACCAGGTGACGCGGCTCGGCCACTCGTTGCAGGCCGCCACGCGGGCGCAGCGGGCGAGCGAGGACGACGAGTTGGTCCTGGCGGCGCTGCTGCACGACATCGGGGACGTGCTGGCGCCCGCGAACCACTCGCAGGTCGCCGCCGCGCTGCTGCGCCCTTACGTCTCGGAGCGGACATGGTGGATCGTCCACCATCACGGGGTGTTCCAGCTGTACCACTACGGCGCGACGATCGGCGTGGACCCCGATGCCCGTGAGCGCTACCGGGGCCACCCCTGGTTCGACGACTGCGCGGCGTTCTGCGCCGACTACGACCAGGTCTCGTTCGACCCCGGATACGACACGCTGCCACTGGAACACTTCGAGCCGATGGTCCGCCGGATGCTCGCCGCGCCACGGGGCGCGGTGGCGTGAACGTCGCGACCACCCGGACAGCCCACGCCCTCCGGCTCCTTCGGCGCGGCAACCAAGGGCCGTCCGACGGGGATGGGCGGCGACCGGCCGCCACCCCACCAGGGGGGTGCGGTACGGGTCCCCTCCGGGCGAAGACCATCGCACGTCCCGTGAGCGCGTCGCCGCTGAGACCGCGAGCCCCTGCCGACACGTTCGGCGGGGGCTTCGTCGTGCCCTCGGCCCGGGAGTCGGCTGGGTGGGCGGCGGACTACCCGGGCTTGCGGCCATCGGGGTGGTGCGTGCCCTTGACCGCACCCGGTTGGCCCGGGGTGAAGTCGTTCGCCAGGTAGCTCAGCACGTCGTCGGTCGAGAGCACCTTGGCGACCGTGCTCTCCGCGACCGTCAGCGCCGTCTCCTGGTTGGCGGTGGCCGTGGCGACCGCATCGCCGACCACCACCACGTCGTAGCCCCGGGAGTTACCGGCGTAGGCCGTGCTGAGCACGCATTCGTCCGTCCACAGGCCGACGATCACGATCGTGTCGATCCCGAGCGAGGCGAGCTTCCCGTCCAGGTACGAGGCGCCGTCCTCGTCGAAGGTCCAGAACATGTCCAGGTGCTGGCCGAGGTAGAACCAACCGTCGGACACCTCCTCCTGCGTCGGAGCGATCTCCGCCAACGGTCGCAGGCCGGGTGCGCCGGTGAAGACGTAGGCGGCGTTCTCCGGTTCCTCGGGCCGCAGCCCACGTGGGCCGTACCACCGGTCCATCGCGTTGGAGATGCCGTCGTCGAACATGCGGCTCCACGCGCTCCAGGCGATGCAGACCCCGTCATGCTCCGATCGCGTCGCCCGGAAGGCGTCGACGAGCCTGGTCACGTTCGGCAGGATCTCGTCCGCATAGGGCCGGTACTCCTCCTGGCAGTCGTCGACGAGCAGGGCGATCCGGCGAGGCCGTTCCGCGAGCTCCCACGCCGCCCAGAAGGCCAGCGGTCGACCGTGCGACCCTCCGGGGGTCGTGCTGAAGTTGGGCATGGGCTGCAACGCCAGGTCCATGTCGCGGTGCTCTCGCGGCTCCTGCAGCGCCTGCTCGAGCGTGCGCGCCTTGCTCTCGTCGACGTTCATCACGGGGTCCCTCTCGTCGGGAACCGAGGTCGAGTGGGACCCCGGGGATGGCCACGGCTCAGGACCCTCGTGTTCGGACTGGGGCACGGGTCTGGTCGGGATACTGCCCCATCGTGTGGCGAGATGCGGCCCGGTCCGCCAGGGAGGTGGGCTCGGCGGGTGTCGGCGACGCGCGCGAGGTGCTCCTCGACGGGAGGACGGCCGACCCCGGCGAGGTAGACGACGCCGTCCGGCCGGGTGTCCGGTGGTCTGGGGAACGAGGTCGAGCCGGGCCGAGCGGTGTGTGATGCTCGAGGCGGTCGGGCGGCGGCCGGCGTGCGGCGGGGGCTGCCAACGAACAGGGTGGCCACCCGAGCCCGAACCAGCCGGACAGGAGCGGCCCGATGGAGACCCCGAGCAGCGACGACGCCCCGCTCTACGTCCCCGAGGAGTTCGAGGTCGAGCACCTCGAAGCGGCGCGGCGCAGCGTCGCCAGCTCGCGCGGTGGCCGCCGTCCCGTCCCTCGTGCCGCCCCGCCGGCCGCGGGTGGAGGCGAGGGACCCGAGCGGCGCTGGCGGGTCCTCGCGGTCTCGCTCCACGCCGTCGCCGCGGTCCTTTCCATCGCGATCGCTGCCCTGAGCGGGACGTGGCTCGTCGGGGCCCTGGGCGTCGTGACGATCGGCTTGAGCCTGATCGTCGTGCTACACGCGATCAAGCGCTACGGACCCTCCCGGCGGCGCGACGCCGGTGGAGGGGGTCACCCGGGCGGACCGGGTTCGCACGGCTGAACCTCTCGCGGATGCCGCCGTCCCGGCCCCCGGATGCGGGCGACGGCGGAGCTCGCCGTCCGGCTCGACCAGCGGGTGGAGGCTCCGGCTAGCAGGTGGAGCTCGTCGTCTCCGGTGGCACGGCGCCCGCGGGGACGTCGTCCTCCCCGGTGTCCGCGTCGCTGCTCGGGCCGTCACCGTTGGCCACCTCGCTCCCGCTGGAGCGGTCGGCCCCGTCGGCCCCCGTGGCCGGCTCCTCGTCCGAGCCCGTGCCCGCGGTGGAGGCGCCGTTGCCCTCCTCGTGGTCAGCGGCATCGTCCCGCGACCCGTCGGGCGACGCGGTGTCGTCCTCGGCGTCGTCCGGCGCCGCATCGTCCTCGGTGGTGTGGCCGGCCGAGCCGGAGCCGTTCGAAGACTCGCCGCCGTGCTCGCCCAGCTGACCGTCGTGCCCGCCCGGTTCGCCGTCCGGCTCCTCGGCCGGTGCGGGCCCACCCTCGACCCACCGGAACAGCGACTGCGCGGCGGCCTCGTCGACGTCCAGGAACGCCGTGCCGCTCGAGACGTCGATCTCACCCGGGACCGAGCGTCCCTCGATCGGTTGCCGCAGCGTCTCGCGATGCTCACGCGCCAGCTGCTGGATGCGGTTGAGCGTCAGGCCATCGTCCAGCTCGAGGTGGCGTGCCGTGGCCTCGGCCGTCCTGACCAGCTGCACCGGGTCGTCGAGCAGGCCCATGGCCGCGATCTCGCGACGGAGCTCCTCGACCAGGCGTTGCTGGCGTGCCTGACGACCGAAGTCGTCGTCGATGTGACGTGCCCGCGCGAACGCCAGCGCCTCCGCACCGTCGAGCCGGTTGCACCCGGCAGGCAGATCGAGGTTGGCGCGCTCGTCGCGCAGCGGCTCGTCGAGGTACATGGTGACGCCGTCGATCGTGTCGACCACGTCGACGAAGCCGCGGAAGTCGATCTTCGCGACGTGGTCGATCGTCAGGTCGGACCAAGCGGTGATCGTCTGGACCACGCAACTCAGCGCGCCGGTCCCGTCGCGCGCTCCGATCGCGTAGGCCGCGTTGATCCGGCCGCGGCTGCCGTCGCACCGGGTGATGAGCGTGTCGCGTGGGATGTTGAGCATGCGGACGGTGTCCGCGTCTGGGTCGAGTCGCACCAACGCGATCGACTCCATGCGCTCGCCCTCGGCGTCACCGGTGCTCAGCTCCCGTCGCTCCTCCTCGGTCAGGGCCGCACGGGAGTCGGAGCCCAGCACCAGGACCGTCAGCGGGTCGGCGGCGGCCACGTCCGGGTCCGGGCCGTCGGCGTGGTCCGCCTCGCCGTCGTCCCCGTCGTTCACGTCCGCCTCTTCCTCCTCCTCGTCCGCCCAGGCGGCACCCTCGTCGTCGGATGGTTCGACGGGGTCGGTCTCACCCAGACCCTCGACGGGGGAGCGCTCGAGCGACGCGTCGAGGTAGAGCACGATCCCGACGATCCCGGCCGCCGCGACCAGCACGATCCCGCCGATGCCGACGAGCACCGGCATGCGGACACGCGCGAAGAACGAACCCACTGCTACCTCCGCCCGCGTCTGCGGGACCATCGGCCGGGCAGGGGCGTGGGAGGAGCCCCGTCGTTGCTGACGTCCGAGGCTACCCGTCCACCTCGGCCGACCCCTGGTCATCCGTCGCACGGGCACGCCGCAGGTCACGGCCAGCCGTCGCACGGGCGCGACGCGGGTCCCGGCCACCCGTCCCCCGGGGTACGACCCACCTGCCCTCGAACCCGTGCGTGGCGGTCGCGCGCCGGGGCTCCACTACCGTGCCGGCGGGACGGGGAGGTGGTGCGATGGGGGCGGGTGACGCCGACGTCCCGGCGGTCCGGGAGCTCGGGGTGGTCGCCGACGCCCTCGAACGGCTGTCGTTCGGTCTGAGCGGAACGTCGGCGGCCGAGCTCCGGACGGAGCGCGACCGTGTGGTGCGGTTGCTCCGCGGGGTGCTCGCCCGTTCGGCCACGCCACACGCTCCGTTGCTGGTCGTCGTGGCCGGCGGCACCGGTGCCGGCAAATCGACCACCGTGAACTCGCTGGCCGGTCGCGGCGTGACGGCCACGGGCGTCGTCCGGCCGACCACCCGGGTCGCGACGCTGGTGTGCCACCCGCAGGACCGTGACTGGTTCGCCGACGACCGGGTGTTGCCGGGGCTGGTGCGGGTGGAGGAACCGGCTGCCGGCACCTTGCGCGGCGACCAGCTCGCGCTGTCGACCAGCCCGGCCCTGCCGGCCGGGATCGCGCTGGTCGACACCCCGGACGTGGACTCCGTCGAACGTCACAACCGGGTCGTCGCCGAACGGGCGCTGGACGCCGCCGATGTCTGGTTGTGGCTGGCGACCGCGCGGACCTACGCCGACGAGGTAGGGATGACCTACCTGCGACGCGCGCGCGACCGGCAGGCGCTGACGGCGATCGCGATCACCCAGTTGCGGGGCCCCGAGGACGCGGAGGTCCTCGCGGACGTCGCACGGGTGCACGTGGCGGAGGGGGTCGAACCCGACCGCACGGTCGCGATCGCCCACGCGGAGGTCGTCGACGACCGTCTGCCGGCCGAGGTCGTGGCCGACCTGAACGCCTGGCTGACCGAGCTGGCGCCCGCCGATCGCCGCGAGCGGGTCCGCGGCGACGCCTTGCGGGGTCTGCGAGCCGCGGTCCCCGCGGAGCTCACACCGATCGCACACGCGGTCGAACACGAGCTCGAGGTGGCGGACCGACTCCTCGCCAGGGTCGCCGGTCGTTTCGCACGCATCGGTGAGCAGCTGGACGAGGAGCTCGAGGCCGGTCTGTCCCTCCGCTCGGAGGTGCTCGAGCGGTGGCGGCAGCTGGTCGGCGGTAACGAGCTGTTGCTCAAGGTGCAGAGCAGCGCCGAGCAGCTCGGCGGGGTGGTCCGTGACCGCCTCGGACTCCGCTCGCGCGACCACGTCCGCCAGGTCCAGGGCGAGATCGCCGACGAGCTGACCCGGACGGTCGAACGCCTGCTCGAGCAGGCCGCCGCCCGGGTGCGTCGCGACCTCGAGTCGGATCCCGTCGGCCGTGACCTGCTCGACCGGCATCCGCGCCTGCGCGCGACCGGCACCGAGCGCGAAGGCGCCGTCAGACGCACCATCACCGAGTGGCAGGCGCACGCCGCGACGCTGGTCGACGAGGTCGGTGGACGCCGCAAGGTTCGGGCCCGACGGCTCACCACCGCGTTGAACGCCACGGCCACCACGGCGATCCTGGTGCTCTTCACGGTCTCCGGCGGGCTGACCACCGGCGAGGTCGGCATCGCCGCCGGCGCCGCGGCCGCCAGCCAGTGGCTGTTGACCAGGCTGCTCGGCGAGCAGAACGTCAAGCGGCTCCTCGAGGAGATCCAGGCGGACCTGCGCGAGCGCGTGGAACGTCTCGCGGCCGCGGAACGGCTGCCGGTGGAGGACGTCATCGGGGCCGCGGCACCGCCGGCCGCGGTGGTCGCCACCGTCCGCGACACGGCCGGTCGCCGGCCGTGAGCCGGGCCGCCGCCGCACCGAGCGAGCCGACCCCGCCGGCTGGAGGTGCCGCCGTGGGCGTGGACGTGACCGTGGTCACGACCGCGCTCGACGAGGTGCTCGAGCTCGGGTCCGGTCGCCTGGCGTCCGAGGACCTCGCCGAGGTCCGAGCCCTGCGGGAGCGGATCGATCGACGGCTCGCGCACGGGGACGGGCTGACCGTGGTGGCTCTCGCCGGTGGGACCGGGGTCGGCAAGTCCGCGCTGCTCAACCGTCTGGTCGAGGCCTCGGTGGCCACCGAGGGGGTCCGCCGCCCCACGACGGACCGACCGGTCGCGGTCACGGAGGAACTGACCGGGCCGGCCACCGCGCTGCTCACCTGGCTCGGGGTCGACGACCGGCGCGAGCTGGTGCCGGATCCGGGCGATGACGGTCCGACGAACCTCTCCGACGGGCTCGTCCTGGTGGACCTGCCGGACCACGACTCCGTCGTCGTCGAGCACGAGCGGACGGCGGCGCGGCTGGCCGACCGGGTCGACGCCCTCGTGATCGTCGTCGATCCCTTGAAGTACGCACGGGAGGACCTCCATCGGGGGCAGCTGGCACGCCTCCGGGAGCACGCGGCGGTGGTCACCGTCGCGCTCAACCGGGCCGACGAGCTGTCCCGGGACGGTCTCCGCCGCTGCCTCGAGGACCTCAGGGGGCGTCTCGAAGAAGTGGGTCTGGGTGACGTCGAGGTGTTCGTCACGTCCGCGGCCACCGGGGAGGGGATCGACGACCTCCGTGCCCACCTCTCGGCGCTGGCGGGTGAGCGGGCGTCGGCGCGGCGGCGCGTGATCGCCGACGCCGCCCAGGTGGCGGAACGGCTGCTGGCCGGTGTGCCCGACCCGTCCCGGCGGGAGCCGGACCCGGCGCCGCTGATCGAACCGTTGCTGGAGGCCAGCGACGGGCACCGGGCGGTGCTCGAGGCGGAGCAGCGCTACCGCCGCGACGCCCGGGAGGCCACCCGCTCGCCTCCGGCCCGGTGGGTCCGGTCGCCGCTGCGTCTGGCCGGGCGGCTGGTCGAGGACCTGGGGCTGCGTCGCGGCGGGAGCGGGGTGTCGGCCGGCGACCCCGTGCGCATCGAGCGTGCCCTGGCGAGGGAACTGCGGCTGCACGACACGGTGGGGGCGGACCACCGCATGCTCGGCAGCACCTTGGAGGAGACAGCCGGCGCCGCTGCTCCCGCCCTGGCCGACGCGGTCGGGTACGCGACCGGAGGCACGCCCCAGCGGACGTGGTGGACGCCGGTGTCGTGGGCACGTGGGCTCAGCGAGGCCGCCCTGTTGGTGGGTCTCATGTGGTCGGTGCTGCTCGGTGTCGCCGACTGGCTCGCGCTGCCGGAGATGCCGACGCCGGAGGCGACCGAGGGCCTCACCTGGCCGGCGGCGCTGCTGCTCTACGGCCTCGGGGCGCGCATCCTGCTCGGCCTCGCGACGCGTGCCGTCGTCGGTCTCGGCGCGAGGCGGCACCGTGAGCGAACGGACGCCACGCTCCGGGCAGAGGTGATCGAGACGATCCGGGCGTACGTCCTCGCGCCGTACCAACGCGAGGTGACCGCCTACGCGCGCCTGCGCGACGCGCTCGAGCGGCTCCGCCGGTCCTCCGGCGGGGACTGACCAGCCGCGGGACGGGGCCGGTGTCCCGACCACGAGCCCCAGCTGGTGGCACCCCGGGGACGAAGGGCCCTGGTGGCCGGGGCCGGGCCACCCTCGGAGACGTGGCCTTCGCCGCTGCCGGACGCGCCGCCACGTCGCGAGAGTGGGGACACCCCACTCCGACTGAAGAGGACGACATGGACTTCCGCAAGATCGCCTCGATCGGCTCGATCGTGCTCGGTGTCCTGCTGGTCATCGGCTCGCTCGGCACCGCGTTCATGGTCAGCAGCACGCTCGCCGACCAGCGCATCACCACACCGGACGACGCGGTCTGCCTACCGGACCGTGAGGTCACGGGTCCGTTCACCGCTTTCTGCCAGGCACGCACGATCGATCGCAACGTGCTGGAGACCACCGACGGCCAGACCTACGCCGAGCTCGACCGTGAGGACGAGCGACGCGCGGTCGCCCAGAGCGCGGCCTTCCTGCAGGCGTCGTTGTTCACCTCGGTGCTCGCGTTCGGCGTCGCGGCGATGGCGTTCGGGATGGGGGTGCTGTTCGTCCTGATCGGCCTCGGCATCAGGGACGTGAGCGAACGGGTCGTCGACCGAGGTTGACCCACCGTCACCACCCCTCCGCGCGTCGCCGATCCCCACCGGCGGCGCGCGGTGGTCGTTCGCCCACCGCGTTCCCGAGCATCCCCGTCCGTCCGGTCACCACGGGGGGTGGTCACGTCGGGTGTCGTCCGGACCACACTGGCACCCTGCCATCGCCCGAGCGTCGGGGAGCGTCCTGATCGCCGTCGGGACCACACCCACGCCCGCGGCCACGAGCCGCGCGTCGGCGAGCATCGTCGGCTCGTCCCCGATCCCCGGAGCCCGCATGCGTAGCCCACGGGCACGATCATCCGCCGTCGCCACCCTCGTGGCCGTGCTCGCCCTCGCGGCCTGTGAGCCGGGTGACCCCGGGCCCGAGGACGCGGCTGACGAGGCGGAGGTGCCCGACGAGGCGGAGGCGCCCGAGCAGCCTCAGGAGGGCCCTGCGGAACCGGATGCGCCCGCGGCCCCGGACGACCCGGAGCAGGCCCCCCTCGACCCCGAGGACGCCCCGGAGGGCGAGGACCTCGACGCGGAGGTCGCCGATCAGTTCGCGGAGATCGTCGAGCAGGTCTCGGAGCTGCGCGGGTTGCCCGTCGAGGGTGAGATCCCGTTGGAGGTGGTCACCGCCGAGGAGCTGGTCGAGATCGCCCTGGCCGACGTGGAGGACGAGCTCGAACGCTTCGAGCGCACGGAGGCCATCGCCGTCGCGCTGCACCAGATCCCCGACGACGCGGACCTGCTCGAGCTCAACGAGGCCCTGCTCGAGGCCGGCGCGGCCGGTCTCTACGTCCCGGAGGACGATCAGGCCTACATCGTCGGCGACGAGGGCGCGCTCTCACCACTCGAACGCGTCACGGTCGCGCACGAGGTCCAGCACGCCCTCCAGGACCAGCACATCGACCTCGGGCAGCTCCGTGAGCTCCAGGACGACCCGGACGCGCAGCTGGCCTTCAGCTCCTTGATCGAGGGCGACGCGGTGATGGTGCAGGAGCAGTGGGCCGCCGAGCACCTCAGCCAGGAGGAGCAGCAGCAACGCCAGGCCGAGGAGCTCGAGATCGGTCAGGAGCAGGCACAGGACCTGCAGGACCTCCCGCCGGCGCTGCTCGAGAGCTTCGTGGCCCCCTACGTCGCGGGTCCGGAGCTGGTCGGCAACCTGGTCCAGGACGGTGGGGTGGACGCGGTCGACGCGGCGCTGGGCTCGCCGCCCACCACCATGGTGGAGGTCTACGACCCGTCGCTGTACCGACAGGGTCTGGAGCCCGAGCCGGTCGAGCTCGGGGAAGCGCCGGATGGCTACGAACCGCTGGACGCGTTCCCGTCGGGAGCCTTCGACGTCGAGCTCCTGTACGACCTGGCCGACGACGCGCCGACCGAGCGGACGGGCCGGACCGCCTGGCGTGGTGGTGAGCTGGCCGCCTGGCGTGACGGCGACGACGTCACGGTCGCGGTCGGCTGGACCTTCGTCGACGACGCGGCCGCCGAGGAGGTCTGCGACCTGGTGCCGGCGTGGCACGCGACCGTCGCCGGCGGTGAGCCGACCGCGGACGACGACGTGCACGAAGGGCCCGACGACGTGCTGGTCGTGGACTGCGCCGGCTTCACGGTGCGCTACGCGGTCGCGCCCGACGAGGAGGCCGCCCGCACCGCGCTCGGCGACTGACCCAGCTGTGGTACGCGGTCGCGTCCGACGAGGAGGTGGCCCGCGCCGCGATCGGCGACCGACCCACGGTGCGTTACGCGGTTGCGCCCGACGAGGAGGCCGCCCGCACCGCGATCGGCGAACGACCCGGGGTCGCGGCCGCCAACAGCTCGAGGCCGTGGAGGGCCGCGGCCCGGTCGGGTGCCGACGGGGCGACCATCAGCTCGTCCGCCTGCGCGTGCGCCGCGAAGCGCTCCAGCCCGTCGACCACCTCGGCGCCCGTGCCGAGCACCGCGTAGCGCAGCATCTCCCGGACCTGCTCGCCGGCGGGGGAGTCCAGCAGCAGGTCCGCCTCCGCCGGGTCGTACGGACGCCCCTGACCGAACAGCAGGTGGGCGCGGCGGCGTTCGGCGGCCCGGAGCTGTTCGCGCGCGAGCTCGGACGTGTCGGCCGCTAGTACGTTGACGCCGGCGATGACGTAGGGGGTCTCGAGCTGCGTGGAGGGGGTGAAGTCGGCCCGGTAGCGGCGCACGGCCTCCTCCAGGGCGGCCGGCGCGAAGTGCGACGCGAAGGCGTACGGCAGCCCGAGGGCGGCCGCGAGCTGGGCCCCGAACAACGACGAGCCGAGCACGTACAGCGGCACGTGGGTGCCCTTGCCGGGGGTCGCCTCGACGCCGGGGACCAGGCTGCGTTCCCCGAGGTAGCCCTGCAGCTCCAGCACGTCGTCGGGGAAGCGATCGGCGGACCGCGGATCACGCCGCATCGCCTGCATGGTGCGCTGGTCGCTGCCCGGTGCCCGGCCGAGCCCGAGGTCGATGCGCCCGGGGTGCAGGGTGGCCAGGGTCCCGAACTGCTCCGCGATCACCAACGGGGGGTGGTTGGGCAGCATGATCCCACCGGCCCCGAGCCGGATCGTCGAGGTGTTGGCGGCGACGTGAGCGATGAGCACGCTCGTCGCCGAGGAGGCGATCCCCGGGATGTTGTGGTGCTCCGCGTACCAGATGCGCCGGTAGCCGAGCGTCTCGGCTCGTCTCGCCAGGGTCACGCTGGCCGCCAGGCTGTCGTGAGGGGTCTCACCCTCGCCGATCGGGGCGAGGTCGAGGATCGACAGGGGGATGGTCACGTGGAGCTCCGGGGCGGGACGCGAGAACCCATCAGGGTAGGCGCCCCACCCCGCCACCTCGTGCCGGACCACGACGCCGGACGGTGGTCGCGACCGCGAGGCTCGGGCGCCTCGCGCATCACCCCGGCAGCAGGAGGCGCGTGAGCTCGGAGACGTACTCGGTGGTCGGCCCCGTCGCGGTGATCACCGCGCGACCCGCCTGCTCCTGGTCCGTCGGCATCGGCAGCAGCGGCTGGCCGTCGACCGACACGACGGCGCCGCCGGCCTCTTCGATGAGTAGGACGCCGGCGGCGACGTCCCAGACCTTGGGCACCATCGAGACGGAGGCGGCGGCGACCCCCTCCGCGACCACCGCCATGTCCAGGGCCGTCGAGCCCATCACGCGCGGGTTCAGGCGCACCCCGGCGCTTCGGGCGTGCCGGGCGGTGTTGGTCGTGAGCATCACGGGCACGTGGCGGTTGGCGGGGTCGCGCCAGTCCACGGTGGGCCGGACGGCCAGGCGACGCTCCCGAGGCGGGTGCACCCGGCCGTCCAGCGAGGCGACGGTGCTGACCACGGTGGCGCCGTCGCCGCGGATCGCGTGGTAGCGCCGACCGAGCACCGGGGCGTCCACGACCCCGAGGACCGGCTCGCCGTCCAGGGCGAGCGCCACCGAGACGCACCAGTAGGGAAGCCGGCAGGTGAAGTTCGAGGTGCCGTCGATCGGATCGACGATCCAGGTCCAGCTCGTGTCCGGTGAGCGGGTCGAGCGCTCCTCGCTGAGCATGCCGTGGTCCGGGAAGGCCCCGAGCAGCCGCTCGCGGAGGCGGTCGTCGACCTCGCGGTCGGCGTGGGTCACCGGGGTCCCGTCCGACTTCGATTCGACCTCGAGGTCGCCGCTGACCCGCACCAGCCATTCCCGGACCTCGTCGAGGGCGTGGTCGAGCGCGGCGCTGGCGCGCGCGACGGTCGTCCGTGCCGCCGGGGAGAGTGCGGTCACGGGCCACCTCTCCGGGGTGATGTAGGTCGCACCGATGCAGGTCGCGAGGGAGTCGCGGGCAGCCTACCGAGGGCTTCGCGTGCGTTCTCCGAGCGTCCTGCACCTCGGAGCGCCATGGGACTCGCGCCCGTCCCTACGGTCGCGTAACTTACGGGTCCGTAGATAGTTCGCATGAGGACGGCAGCCCAGCCCCCGCAACGTCCCCTGTCTCCACCTCGAGGCTGCCGTGGCACAACTGACCGCTCCCCCCACCGCCAACGACGAGTCCCCCACGCTGCGCGGTGTCACCGTCGTCGAACCTGGGCTCCTCATCTGGCAACGGGTGTCGATCATCGTGATGAGCGTCCTGCCGATCGCCGGGGTGGTGCTCGCGATGTGGGGGCTGTGGGGGACCGCGATCAGCGGCGTGGACGTCGCCCTCTTCGCTGCTTTCTACGCGTTCACCGCTCTCGGCATCACCGTCGGGTTCCACCGGCTGTTGACCCACCAGAGCTTCCGTGCGCCGACCGCGGTCCGTGTCCTGTTCGCGGTCGCGGGCTCGATGGCGATCCAGGGCTCGGTGATCGACTGGGTGGCGACCCACCGCCGCCACCACGCGTACTCGGACCGGGCCGGCGACCCGCACTCGCCCCACGTCGACATGCAGGGTGGCCGCTACGGCCTCCTCAAGGGGCTGTGGTACGGGCACATGGGCTGGATGTTCAGCCCGGACGCGACCGTGCAGAAGGCGTGGGCGCCCGACCTGCTGCGCGACGAGCCGATCCGCCGGGTCTCGGCGGCGTTCCCGGCCCTGCTCGTGGCCACCTTCGCGCTGCCGGCACTGCTCGGCGGCCTGATCACCGGCTCCATCGCCGGCGCGGTCTCCGCGTTGATCTGGGCGGGGCTGGTGCGCATGTTCGTGCTGCACCACGTCACCTGGTCGATCAACTCGATCTGTCACGTCTTCGGCACCCGTCCGTTCGAGTCCCACGACGAGGCGCGCAACAACCCGGTCATGGCCCTACTAGGGTTCGGTGAGGGCTGGCACAACGGCCATCACGCGTTCCCGGCCTCCGCCCGACACGGCATCCGGTGGTGGGAGTTCGACGCCTCCTGGCTGGTGATCCGCGGTCTGTCGTTGCTCGGCCTGGCCAGCAACGTCAAGAGCCCCACCGCGACCCAGATCGAGCGACGCACCCGGACCTGAGGCGCGGTGCACGTGCGGTCGGGGGCGGGCAGCGCGCCGGAGCAGCCTGCTCCCGCCGACCGGTAGGGTCGAGGTCGACGATGAGAGCAGGGACGTGGCGGCCAAACGCGTGCGGATGACCGCACAGCAACGGCGCGAACAGCTGGTGGGCGTGGCCCGCGCGGTGTTCGCGGCCCGGGGGTTCGAGGCCACCTCCGTCGAGGAGATCGCGGAACGGGCCGGCGTGTCGAAGCCGGTGGTCTACCAGCACTTCGGCGGCAAGGAGGGCATCTACGCCGTGGTCGTGGACCGCGAGGTTCGGCGCCTCACCGGCTCGATCGTGCAGACCTTCGATGCGCCGACCCCGCGGATGATCGCCGAGGGTGCGGCCGACGCGTTCCTCGGCTACATCGAGGACCACGAGGAGGGCTTCCGGGTCCTGATCCGCGATGCCCCGATCGGGATGACCGGCGGCTCGTTCGGCAGCGTGATCGCGGACGTGGCCACGAGGGCCGAGCGTCTGCTCATCGACGAGTTCTCCGATCGCGGCTTCAACGACGAGACCGCCCCGATGTACGCGCTCATGCTCGTCGGTGCCGTCGCCCTGGTCGGGGAGTGGTGGCTGGAGCACCGTCGGCTGCCCCGCGAGCAGGTCGCGGCGCACGTGGTCAACCTGTTGTGGAACGGGCTGCACGACCTCGAACCGCAGCCCCCGGTGAGCCCGCCGCGACGCGTCGAGCAGCTGCGCGCCGACGCCGACGCCGCCAGCGAACTCCCCGAGGAAGCCGCCACCGGCGGAGCGGCCGCGACCGGAACCGACACCTGAGGAGAGCCCGCGTGCGTCAGCCCCAGCTCGTCTCGCGCCTGCAGGGCTTCGGGACGACCATCTTCAGCGAGATGACCGCGTTGGCCGTCGAACACGAGGCGGTCAACCTCGGGCAGGGCTTCCCCGACACCGACCCGCCGGAGGTGGCGATCGCGGCCGCGAGCGAGGCGATGCGGGCCGGGCACAACCAGTACGCACCCGGGCCGGGGGTCCCCGCCCTCCGGTCGGCCATCGCGGAGCACCAGCAGCGCGTCCACGGGCTGCGCTACGACCCCGACACGGAGATCACGGTCACCTTCGGAGCGACCGAGGCCGTCGCCGCTGCGCTGCTCGCGCTCTGCGAGCGCGACGACGAGGTGCTGGTGCTCGAGCCGGCCTACGACGCCTACACCGCCGCGATCGCCATGGCCGGCGCCACGGAGCGCCGCGTGCCGTTCGCGCCACCTGCGCTCCCTGCCGACGGCGCCGCATCCGCCACCGACCTGGGCGCCTGGCACCTCGACGTCGAGCGCCTCTCGGCGGCCATCGGTCCCCGGACCCGGCTGCTGCTGCTCAACTCGCCGCACAACCCCACGGGTGCGGTGCTCGACGAGGCGACCCTCGACGCGATCGCGGCGCTGTGCGTCGAGCACGACCTGCTCGCGGTGACCGACGAGGTCTACGAGCACCTCGTCTTCGACGGCGAGCACGTGCCACTCGCGACCCGGCCGGGCATGCGCGAACGCACCATCACCATCTCCAGCGCTGGCAAGACCTTCTCGTGCACCGGCTGGAAGGTCGGCTGGGCGTGCGCGCCTCCGGAGCTGGTCGCCGCCGTCCGGACGACCAAGCAGTTCCTCTCGTTCTCGGGTGGCACCCCGCTGCAGCACGGCGTCGCGGCGGCGCTGGGCGCCGGGGACGTACCGCTCAGCCACGTCGGTCAGGTGCAACGGCGTCGGCGTGACCTGCTCGTCGAGGGACTGCGGGGGCTCGGTGCGCCGACGACGCGCTCGGCCGGGACCTACTTCGTGACCGCCGACGTGGCGCCGCTCGGACACCCCGACGGTGAGGCCTTCTGCCGAGCCGCGCCGGCGGCGCACGGGGTGGCCGCGGTGCCCATGTCCGCGTTCGTGCGCGATCCGGCGCCGGTGCGCTCCTTGGTGCGGTTCGCGGCCTGCAAGGACGAGGCCGTGCTCGCCGAGGGCGTCCGCCGGCTCGGCGGGCTCGAGACGACGGCCACGGGCGGCGCCCGCGGCGGGGAGACGGGTGTATGAGGGTCGCGGCGATCCAGCACGACATCGTCTGGGAGGACCGTGACGCCACGTTGGCGCACGTGGGCCCACAGGTCGCACGAGCCGCCGCCACCGGCGCCCGGTTGGTGATACTGACGGAGATGTTCGCCACGGGGTTCTCGATGCGCACGCATCTCACGGCGGAGGCGATCGACGGACCGACGGTGACCTGGATGCACGAACAGGCCCAACGCCACGACGTGTGGCTGGCCGGCTCGCTCGCGTTGGCGCCGCCGGCGGGTTCGACCGAGGAGCGGCCGACGAACAGCCTGCTGCTCGTCGGCGCCGACGGCACGGTGCACCGCTACGCGAAGATCCACCCGTTCTCCTACGGCGGCGAGCACGAGCGCTTCCGCGGGGGCCAGGACTCCGTGGTCGTCGACGTCGAGGGGGTCCGGCTCGGGCTGTCCGTGTGTTACGACCTGCGTTTCGCCGATCTGTACTGGGACCGGGCGGCCGAGGTCGACGCAGAGCTGTTGGTGGCGAACTGGCCGGCGCCGCGGCGGCATCACTGGCGGACGCTGCTGGACTCGCGGGCGGTCGAGAACCAGTGCTACGTGGTCGCCGCGAACCGGGTCGGGCGCGGCGGCAACGAGCTCGACTACGCCGGGGACAGCCGCATCGTCGACCCGGGCGGGGAGGTGCTGGCCGCCGGTGCGGGCGCTGAGACCATCCTGACCGCGGAGATCGACCCGCAGGTGGTCGCGGAGACGCGGGAGCGGTTCCCGTTCGCTCTGGACCGGCGTCGCTGAGACCACCTGCCGATCGAACGGAGACGCGATGACGCAACCACCTTCGGGGCCACCGCCGGGTGGTGCTCGGCCCCGCAAGCTGTACCGGTCACGGTCGGAACGGATGCTCGGAGGTGTGTGCGGCGGCATCGCCGCCTACCTCGGGCAGGATCCCACCGTGATCCGCGTGGTCGCCCTGCTGACGCTGCTCGTGCCGGGGCCCTCGATCGTCGCGTACCTGATCGCGTGGGTGATCGTGCCGGAGGAGCCCTGGATCACCCCACCGTCGCAGGGAGCGGGCCGCTGAGGGCCGCGTAGAGGACGCACGACGTGCTTCAATCCTGCCGGACGGGGTGCCGGCCCACGATGCGGCGCTGGTCGATCCCGCGGACGGCTGCACGCGCGACGCCCTGGAGGATGCCCGCGTGGTGGCGGGCAACGGTGGTCGCGGGCCGTCCGGGTGGCGGGCCGGGCGCCGTGCCCGGCGGCCCCGCGACCGGGGGCCAGTAGCCTCCCGGTCCGCTCCGTCGAGTGCCCGACGGCCACGCGGACGGAGGCCAGGAGCCCGGCGTTCCGCTCCACCCGGTGCCCGACCATGAGGGCAGCTGCATGGACATCGCACTCGTCACCCACACCGGTGATCCGACGCACGGCGCCGACCCGGGGCCCGGTGCAGGTGACGTGGCGAGCCCCGTCGAGGCGGCAGGCGGCGGGGCGGACGGTGCCGGGGCGACGGGCGGCGGGGCGGACCGTGCCGGGGCGACAGATGGCGGGGAGGACCGTGCCGAGGCCGATCGCATGGCCGTGGCCGGGCGTGACGACCGGTCACTGGTCAGCGCGCTCGTCTCGCGCGACGTCCGGGTGCATCGACCCGCGTGGGACGATCCCGACGTGGAGTGGGCCACGTTCGACCTGGTCGTCCTGCGAGCCACGGGGGACGATCCGGGCCGGCGGGACGAGCTGGTCGCGTGGGCGGAACGTGTCGGGGCGACGACCCGGCTGCGTAACCCCGCGGACGTGATCCGGTGGAACTCCCACCGCTCCTACCTGCTCGAGTTGGAGGAGCGGGGCGCCCCCGTGGTCCCCACCGCCTGGCTCGGTCGCGGGGACGCGATCGACCTCGCCGAGCTGCTGGCCGCACGGGGCTGGCACGACGCCGTGATCCGGCCGGCGGTCCCCGGCCTCGGACACGAACCGATGCGTGTGCGGGTCGACGCGGGAGGCGGCCCCGCCGCCACCGTGCTCGCGGCCGCTACCGCGGGAGCGATCGACCTCGCCGCCGACCTGCCGGCGGGGCAACACCACCTCGACGCGCTCCTGGCCGTCGACGACGTGCTCGTCCAGCCCTTCCTGGCCTCGGGTGCCGAGGAGGGTGAGCTCTCGGTGGTGCTGTTCGGCGGCCAGGTCAGCCACGCCGTCCGCCGCCGTCCCACCGACCGCGATCGGCGGGTGGCCGAGCCCATCGACACCGAGGTGGCGGCGCTCGCCCACTGGGTGGTGGAGGCGACGGGGGTCGCCGACCTGCTGCTCGCCCGCGTCGATCTGCTCACCGACAGCTCGGGGACCTGGCAGCTCGTGGCGCTGAACGCCACGGCGCCGGCGCTGTTCCTGGCCGCCGATCCGCTCGCAGCCGAGCGAGCCGCCGACGCCCTGGTCGCCGAGGTCGGAGGCTGACGGCTCCGGCGCGGCGCCGCGGCCACGCG
>SKTG01000504.1 GCA_007118045.1 Nitriliruptoraceae bacterium | reverse complement strand
CCTGCGCGCCGCCGGTCTCGGCGCCACCCCCGGCCGCGGTGGCCACGACGGCCGCGGCCGCGGCGAACAGGGCACGGGGCTCCCGTGGCATCCCCAGGGGACCGATCAGTTCGCGGTGCAGCGCCCGCACGCGCCGGTCCGCGGCCTCGTGACGCGAGCGCTCCGTCGCGTCCAGCGGCACGCCCACCAACCCGATGGCGAACGGAGCCACGGTGCCGTCCGCGACGGCCCGGTCGTAGCGGTAGCGGTACACCACCTCGCCGAAGTACGGCTCGAGCACCTCAGCGACGCCCTCGTCGCCGCGTTCGTAGGTCGCCGTCACGGCGAGCCGCATCGCGAAGTCCTCGGGCAGCGCGGCGCCCCACGTCGGGGCGCCGTAGCGGTGGGCCTCGTCGGCCACGACCAGACCGACGGCGCCGGACGGCAGGTCGATCGGCACCCCGGCGGCGGAGTGCGGCGTCGCGACGAGCACCTGACAGGCGAACAGGTCGTCGTCGGCACCGCCCCCGAGGCGACCGACGGTCGCGTCGGGCAGATCGCGACGCACCTCGCGGACCCACTGCTCCTGCAGTTCCAGCGTGGGAACCAGCACCAGCACCCGCCCCCCGCGGTCGAGCGCGAGCCGGGTGGCCGCGATGGCCAGTTTGGTCTTGCCGGTCCCGGTGACGGCCTCCACCACCCCGCGGCAGCGTTCGCTCCACGCCGCGAGGGCCTCCGCCTGCCACGGCCGCAGCTCGAGGGCCGTGAGGGCGCGCCGCGTCGCGACCCCGGCCTGCGCCTCCGCCTCGGGACCGGCCTCGGGACGGGATGCCAGCGCCCACCGGGTCCGGCCCAGCTCGTCCTCCGCGACGAAGCGGCCGTCGGCGTCGAGCGCACGCTCGATCGCCGCGCGGGAGACCCCGCGACCGCCGGCGGAGCGCACCGCGTCGAGCAGCTCGCGGACCGAGGCGCGCCGCTCGCGCTCGAGCACCTCGATCAGCAGCCCGGGGAGGTCCACGTCAGCTCGGCAGCGCGAGCTGCCCGTCGACGTACTCGGCCAGGCCCTCCCCGACCAGCGCGTCGGCGGTCCGCCGGGCACGTTCGGGCTCCTCCGGCCAACCGGCGACGTCGGCCACGCGGGTCACCGCGACCGGGCCGGTCCGCAACGCCTGGACCAGGCGGCCCCGGCCCTGCCGGTCGGAACCGGCGAAGGTCGCCTGTGGCGCGGAGACCCCGGCGCTCGCCTCGGCGGGGTCGGGGTCGGCGAAGCCACCACGGGACCAGGCGCACTCGGTCGCGATCGGACAGACGTCGCAGCGGGGCCGCCGCTTGATGCAGACCGTGGCACCGAGGTCCAGCACGGCCTGGTTCCAGTCCCAGCCGTGACCGAGGGGCACCTGCTCGTCCGCGAGGTCCTGCGCCACGGCCGGGGTCAGCCGCTCGCCCGCGACGGCGCGGGCCAGGAAGCGGGCCGCGTTGGTGTCCACCACCCCGTGGTCGCGCTCGAAGGCGAACGCGAGGACCGCCCGGGCCGTGTAGGGACCGATGCCGGGCAGCGCCAGCAGCGCGTCGAGGTCGTCGGGGAGGGTCCCCTCGTGCTCGTCCACCACGGCCTGCGCGGCGCGGTGCAGGCTGACGGCACGGCGGTTGTAGCCGAGGCCCTCCCATGCCCGGACCACCTCCCCCACCGGCGCCCTCGCGCAGGCCGACGGGGTGGGGAAACGCTCGAGGAACGCCTCGTAGCGGGGCACCACGCGCACGACCTGGGTCTGCTGGAGCATCAGCTCGGAGACCAGCACCGCCCAGGGGTCCCGCGTGTGCCGCCAGGGCAGGTCGCGGCGGGCCGGCCCGCTCCAGTCGAGCAACCGCTCGCGCAGACGTCGCGGCGCCGGACGGGTCCCTGGCGAGGTGGGCACGGACGGCACCCTTGGTCGGGACACGCTGCAACGGCGGGCGGGAGGCTACCCGAGACCGGCCGCGGCGGAACCGTCCGTCCCCATCGCTCGTGGGCGAGCAGTACCTTCGGCGACACGCACACGTCGTCCAGCACCCTCTCCCCGCCGGAGCACACCGCCATGTCGAGCGCAGGCCGCGAGCACGCCACGGCCGCGCCCCGCTCGACCGCCGATCGCATCGCCCGCCAGGTGTTGCTGGTGGAGGGCGCGGCCCCCAAGGCGGTCTTCGAGCTGAAGGGCTCGCTGGTGCTCTCGGCGATCCGCTGCGTGCTGACCTACGCGCTGATCCCGGCGCTGGCCCCGGTCGTGAGCTGGGCCGGCGTCGTCGCGCGGCCGGTCTCGCTGGTCCTGTCGGTCCTCGCGACGGCGCTGGCGATCAACAGCCTGCGCCGGGTCTGGTTGGCCGACTACCGCCACCGCTGGCCGTACACGGCGTTCATCCTCGTCGTGCTGGCGCTGCTCGGCCTGGTGATCGTGCTCGACGCTCGCGCCGTCCTGTTCGGCTGAGCGCTCGGCCGCCTCTCGCGCACGTCCTTCGGAGGAACCCGATGTCCACCCCGCCCAACACCCGTGAGCTCGCCACGGCCGCCGATCGTGAAGCGATCGACGACCGGCACGTGGCGAGCTTCGAGACGATCCCGTCACCAGCCGAGCTGCGTGAGGAGCTGCCGACCACGGAGGCCATGTCGCACACGGTCAACCGGGGGCGCGCGGAGCTCGCGGCGGCACTGCGCGGTCAGGACGACCGCATGGTCGTGGTCGTCGGCCCGTGTTCGATCCACGACCCGGAGCAGGCCCGCGACTACGCCCGACGACTGTGGGAGCTGGCGGAGGCGCACCGCGACGAGCTGATCGTGGTGATGCGCACCTACTTCGAGAAGCCGCGCACCTCCATCGGGTGGAAGGGCCTGATCTACGACCCCGGGCTGGACGGCAGCTCCGACGCGTCGCGGGGTCTGCGCAGCGCCCGCAAGGTGCTCCTCGACGTCACGGAGGTGGGGCTGCCCTGCGCGGTGGAGGTGCTCGACACCATCACCCCGCAGTACCAGACCGACCTGGTCGCCTGGGCGGCGATCGGCGCGAGGACCGTCGAGAGCCAGGTGCACCGGCAGCTCGCGTCCGGCCTGTCGATGCCCATCGGCTTCAAGAACGGCACCGACGGTTCGCTCGGCGGGGCCACCAACGCGCTCAGCGCGGCGGTCGCGCCGCACGCCTTCTTCGGCATCGACGGCCTCGGGCGCACCACCGTGGTGCGCACGACGGGCAACCCCGACGTGCACGTGGTGTTGCGTGGCGGCAGCCACGGTCCGAACTTCGACGCGGAGACGGTCGCCGAGGCGGCGGCGAGCGCGCGCGAGGTCACCGGTCACCGGCGCCCCGTCATGGTCGACTGCAGCCACGGCAACAGTGGGAAGGACCACCGCCGCCAGTCGGTGGTCCTCGACGACGTGCTGTCGCAGTGGCGGGCGAGCGGTGGGCACGGGCTGCTGGGCATCATGCTCGAGAGCAACCTGGCGGCCGGGCGTCAGGACTGGCGTCCCGACCAGGAGCTGGCGCACGGGGTGAGCATCACCGACGCGTGCGTCGGGTGGGACGAGACCGTCGAGCTGCTCGAGCGTTGTGCCCGGACGGTGGCAGAGGTCCGTCAGGCCGGGACGGGCACCACGTAGATCAGCCTGGCCCGCTCGGCCGACAGCTCGAGCTCGTGCCCGGCGATCGTCAGCTCCACCTGTTCGCCGTCGTGGAGCACCTCGGCGCGCTCCCCCGCGATCATGCCGTGCTCGTGCAGCACGTGCATCACCTGCGCGTCGGCCTGCAGGTGCTCGGAGATCGAGTGCAGCACGACCGGCCCGTCCGGGGCCTCGGCCAACGGGCGGATCGCGTCCGGCGCCTCACCGGAGCCGGGGATCGGGTTGCCGTACGGACTGGTCGTCGGGTTGCCGAGGAACTCGACGAGCCGCTCCTCGACCCGGTCGGAGATGACGTGCTCCCACCGGCAGGCCTCCTCGTGGACGTACTCGTGCTCGATGCCCAACACGTCCACCAGCAGACGCTCGGCGAGGCGGTGCTTGCGCATGACGTGCTCGGCCTTCTCGCGGCCCACGTCGGTCAACGAGACCGTGCGGTTGTCCTCGAGCCGCAGCAGGCCCTGGTCCTGCAGCCGCGCGACGCCCTCCGAGATCGACGGCGCGGAGAGCCCGAGGCGCTCGGACAGACGCGCCCGCAGGGGCGGGATGCCCTCCTCCTCGAGTTCGAGGACCGTGCGCAGGTACATCTCCGTCGAGTCGATCAGGTCGTGCGCCACGGGCCTGCCCTCCTCGTCCGGATGGCAAGCCTAGCCCGCGACGGCGGCGGGCCCGTGGGCCCGCCGCGCGTCCGTGGGCGGTGCCAGCTACTCGTCGGAGCCGTCGTGACCCTCGGCCTCGCCGTGGGTCTCCGCGCCGCCACCAGCGAGCTGGACCGGCGGCACGTCCGGCGCCTCGGGTGAGTCGACGGCGCGGAAGCTGACCGCATCGGCCTCCTCGTCGACGTCGGCCACGATCAGCTGGCCGGCACCGAAGTCGCCGAACAGGATCTGCTCGGAGAGCTTGTCCTCGAGCTCGCGCTGGATCGTGCGACGCAGCGGCCGGGCGCCGAGCTGTGGGTCGTAGCCCTTCTCCGCGAGCCACGCCTTCACGGCGTCGGTCAGCTCGAGGTCGAGCCCCTTGACCCGCAGCTGCGTCTTCACCCGGGTGATCATGAGATCGACGATCTCCTTGATCTCCGCGTGGGTGAGGGGGTGGAAGACGATCGTGTCGTCGATGCGGTTGAGGAACTCCGGGCGGAAGTGCTTCTTCAGCTCCTCGTCGACCTGCTTCTTCATCTTCTCGTACATCGAGCCCTCGTCGGCCGAGGCGAACCCGACGGACGGCGCGGTGAGGTCCTTGGTCCCGAGGTTGGAGGTCATGATCAGGATCGTGTTCTTGAAGTCCACGGTGCGACCCTGGGCGTCGGTCAGGCGACCGTCCTCCAGGATCTGCAGCAGGGTGTTGAACACGTCCGGGTGGGCCTTCTCCACCTCGTCGAAGAGCACGACCGAGAAGGGCTTGCGCCGCACCTGCTCGGTGAGCTGACCGCCCTCGTCGTAGCCGACGTAGCCGGGGGGCGAACCGATGAGCCGACTGACCGTGTGCTTCTCCATGTACTCGGACATGTCGAGGTGGATCAGCGAGTTCTCGTCACCGAAGAGGTACTCGGCGAGCGTCTTCGCGAGCTCCGTCTTGCCGACGCCGGATGGCCCGAGGAAGATGAACGAGCCGGACGGCCGCTTCGGGTCCTTCAGGCCGGCGCGGGTACGTCGGATGGCCTTGGAGACGGCCGTGATCGACTGCTCCTGGCCGATGACCCGCTTGTGCAGCTCGTCCTCCATGTGGAGCAGCTTGTCGCTCTCCTCCTGGGTGAGCTTGAGCACCGGGATGCCGGTCCAGGTGGAGAGCACCTCTGCGATGACCTCCTCGTCCACCGTGAGCACGGTGTCGAGACCCTCGGAGCGCCACTCGTCCTCGCGCATCGACCGTCGGTCGATCAGCGTCTTCTCCTCGTCCCGCAGACCGGCGGCGCGCTCGAAGTCCTGCGCGTCGATCGCGTCCTCCTTCGCCTTGCGGGCCTGCTCGATCTCGCCGTCGAGCTCCTGGAGGTCGGGCGGGGTGGTCATCGAGCGGATCCGCAGCCGGCTGCCCGCCTCGTCGATCAGGTCGATGGCCTTGTCCGGCAGGTAGCGGTCGGAGATGTAGCGATCGGCCATCTCCGCGGCCGCGACCAGCGCGTCGTCGGTGATCGTCACGCGGTGGTGCGCCTCGTACCGGTCGCGCAGCCCCTTGAGGATCTCGATGGTGTGCTCCATCGAGGGCTCGTCGACCTTGACCGGCTGGAAGCGGCGCTCGAGGGCGGCGTCCTTCTCGAGGTGCTTGCGGTACTCGTCGAGGGTGGTGGCCCCGACGGTCTGCAGCTCGCCGCGCGCCAGCATCGGCTTGAGGATGCTGGCCGCGTCGATCGCGCCCTCGGCCGCCCCGGCACCGACGAGCGTGTGGATCTCGTCGATGAACAGGATGATGTCGCCCCGGGAGGTGATCTCCTTGAGGACCTTCTTGAGGCGCTCCT
>SKTG01000268.1 GCA_007118045.1 Nitriliruptoraceae bacterium | reverse complement strand
CGGGCAGGCTGCGCGAGAGCGCACCGCCGAGGTGGCGGAGGTCCACGGCCGCCAGCGGACACGCCGTGCCCGGCCCGGTGCTCGACAGGATCGCGTCGAGCGTGGCGTCGGACAGCGCGTGGAGCAACCGGGTCTCGGTCAGGGTCGGGGCCGGGTCCCGGGGGTCGCCGTGGAGCTCACTGAGCGCGAGCGTGGAACGCGGACCGAACGTCTCGGACTCGGCCCGCAGCGCCCGCAACGGCCGCAACCAGACATCGGCGGCCTCGACGTCGTCGAGGAAGGCGGCCTCGACCGACACCAGCTGCCGGCCGCGCAGTGGCCCCGGGACGGCCGACGAGGACGGGAACCTGAGCAGCCGCGCGATCGAGGTGACCGTGTCCGGAAGCTGCGCGGTCCAGTCTCGCCACGTGCGCACCACCTCGGCTGCTCGCTCGATCGGCCACAGCAGGGAGCCGGCGTACACCTGTGCGACGGGGACGAGCTCGAGCTCCAGGGCCGTGACCGCCGCGAACGAGCCGCCGCCTCCACGCAGCGCCCAGAACAGCTCGGGGTCGGCCTCGTGGTGGATACGCCGCGCCTCGCCGTCCGCGGTGACCACGTCCGCGGCGACGACACGGTTGCACGCCAAGCCGTAGCGACGCGCGAGCCATCCCACCCCGCCACCGAGCGTGTAGCCGGTCACGCCCACGTCCGGGGCCGACCCGGCCAGGAAGGTCAGGCCGTGCGCGCCGGCGGCAGCGCCGAGCTCGTGCGCGAGGACCCCCGCCCCCACACGGGCCCGGTGTCGCTGCGCATCGACGGCGATCTCCGTCAGGGCCGAGGTCCTGACCAGGACCATGTCGCGCAGGGACTGCAGGCTGGCGGCACCGTGGCCGGTGCGCTGCAGCGCGAGCCGACGCTCGGTCCGCGCCGCGTGCCGCACGACCGTCGCGACGTCGGCGGCGTCCGCGGCCTCGACGACCGCGGCCGGATGCTGGTCCACGGCGAGGTTCCAGGCCCGGCGGGACCGATCCCAGCCGGGGTCGCTCGGCAGCATCACCCGGCCCGTGGCCAGCCGCACGAGCTCGCGCAGATCGGCATCGGCCGAGGGTGTCGGGATCGGGTGTGCCGTGACGGCCATGGTGGGACCTCGCTGACGGCGACGAGCCGGGCGGCCGAGGGCCGGAAGGCCCGGAGCCGGGACTCGCGGGGTCGAGACGACGTACGAGAACGCGTTCGGGGCGTGGACCTCGACGCGCGGCGAGCGTCGGACCTCCGGGTTGAGCGCGCGTTGACCCGCGCTTGGTCCGACCCCGGCCCGTCCACCCTCCCCCTGTCTCGTCCACCCTGGCCCGTCGTCCGAGCCTGGCGCGTCCACCCCTCCCGTCCGACCCTGTCTCGTCCACCCTGGCCCGTCCCCGCCTACGCTGCCGTCGGCGCCCCCCAGCGCCGCTGCCCGCTCAGGTCAACCGTTGCAGGAGGTCGCTCGTGTTCCAGGCGTTCGTGTTCGTCGAGACCGCCGTCACCGTCCGCCACTGGTTCGAGATCGGTCCGGAGGACGCCGAGCACGGCTCACGCCTCGAGATCCGCCGCCGTGTCCCCCACCCCCACCGCGGCTCGGAATCGGCCTCCCAGGTGCTCGAGCTCGACGACGTGCTGTGGCGGGCGGACCTGTTCGACCTCTACGGCGGCGCGCCGGGCAACTTCGAGCGCGCCCACTACCACCCCACGTTCGACGGCGTCGAGCCGAGCGACCGGACGTGGAGCGATCAGCTGCAGGTCGACCCGTTCGGCTGGGCCGAGGCGCAGCTCCGTGACTACGCGGCCCTCATCAGTGGCTGCGGCCTCGAGCTCACCGAGCCACGGGCCGAGGAGCAGGACCTGCGGACCGCCCTGCCGGACATCATGGCGGCCGCACGACGGGTGGCGGGTTCCGAGTGCACCTCGGACGGGGCCTGTCTGGCGGCGACCCGGGACACCACCGAGATCATGGACATGATGGGCGAGATGTTCCGCGAGCACCTGCCGCCGGAGCGCCGGGACCCCAGGCGCGCCGCGGTGGCCTGACCACGGACGCGAGCGCCCGCGGGACGGGTCGTCGCGGCCCACCGACACGACGGAGAACGACACGACGGAGCCGGGCCCGTGGGCCCGGCTCCGCGAACGTTCACCGATGCGTTGACACCGGCAAGCGCCTCAGGCGGGGCTGACGTCCGACGCCTGCGGGCCCTTCTGGCCCTGGGTCACCTCGAAGGTGACCGGCTGGTTGTCCTCGAGGCTCTTGTAACCCTCCATGTTGATCGCGGAGAAGTGGACGAAGAGGTCCTCGCCTCCGTCGTCGGGCTGGATGAAGCCGTAGCCCTTGTCCGCGTTGAACCACTTGACGGTGCCGGTTGGCATGGTGATGCATCTTCCGTGTTGCGGCCGACGGTGCGTCGACCAGGACGAGAGCACACGTCGGTGCTCGTTCTGACCCCCACAGCGTAACGAAACGACCCGACGCTCAGCGACGGACGTCCACCGTCCCCGTAGCCGAGTGCACTCGGTGGCGGCGCGCCGGGTCCGTCCGAGCCGCGCGCTCGTCAGCCCTCGAGCGTCGCCGTGACCTCGATCTCCGCCCCGGCGAACAGCTGCGAGACGGGGCACGCGGTCTTGGCCGCCGCCGCCTTGGTCTCGAACGCGGCCCCGTCGATGCCGGGTACCGAGCCGACGGTCACCAGCTCGATCCGGGTGATCTTCGGTCCGCCGTCGACCGTCTCGAGGTGGGCGGTGGCGTCCGTACGCACCGAGGTCGCCGGCGTCCCGTCCTTGGCGAGCAGGTTCGCCAACGACATCGAGTAGCAGGCCGCGTGGGCGGCGGCCAGCAGCTCCTCGGGGTTGGTGCCCTCGCCCTCCTCGAAGCGAGAGGCGTACGTGTAGGCGCCGGAGAACGCACCGCTGCCGAAGGACAGCTCGCCCTCGCCCCCCTTCAGGTCACCGTGCCACGCTGCTGCTGAGGTCCTGGTCGTCACGTCGCTCCCTGTCGTCGGCACCGACGTCGGTGCGCGGGTCCGCGCGGCGAGGACGCCGACGCGGGCCGGTGTACTCCGGCGGCGCCCACCCTACGAGCTGGAACGGGTGGGCGAGACCGTCGCACGGCCAGGGTGGGTCCGGACGACCCGGCATCGTGCCGTCACGTCAGCGGGTCACGTCGTCTGCGCCGCCGGGCTGCCCGAAGAACGGGATCCGCTCGAAGTCGAGCTCGTAGCGGTCCATCGCCTTCGGTAGCACGCCAGCATCGAGTTCGCCGAGCTTGACCAGCTCGGCGAGGACGCAGTAGGCGATCGAGGTGGCGTCGATGCGGTGGTACCGCCGCAGCGCATCGCGGGTGTCGGAGCGCCCGAAGCCATCGGTGCCGAGCACGGCGAACGGGCCCGGGATCCAGTCAGCGATCTGGAAGGGCGTCGCCCGCATCCAGTCGCTGACGGCCACGAAGGGGCCCTCCGCCTCCTCGAGGATGCGCGTGACCAACGGGGTCCGAGGCTCGGATTCCGGGTTGGTCCGGTTCCACGACTCGGTCGCGACCCCGTCGCGCAGCAGCCGGTTCCAGCCGGGCGCGGACCACACGTCGGCGCGGACCTCCCAGTCCTCGGCGAGCAGCTGCTGGGCACGCAGGGCCTCGTTGATGATGACACCCGAGGCCATGATCTGCGCCGTGTGCTCGCCCGACTCGCCCTCCTTGAACCGGTAGAGCCCGTCGATGATCTGCTGGTCGTCGACGTGCTCGGGCATCGCCGGCTGTGGGCAGGGCTCGTTGTAGACGGTCAGGTAGAACGCGACGTCGTCGCCGCCCTCCACGACCTCGTCGCTGTACATGCGCTTCAGACCGTGCTCGACCAGCACCGCCAGCTCGTAGGCGAAGGACGGGTCGTATGCCTCGACGGCCGGGTTCGACTGCGCCATCAGCAGGGAGTGGCGATCCTGGTGCTGCAGGCCCTCCCCGTTGAGGGTGGTGCCACCCGCCGTCGCGCCGATGAGGAAGCCGCGCGTCCGCTGGTCGGCCGCCGACCAGATCGAATCGGCCGTGCGCTGGAAGCCGAACATCGAGTAGAAGATGTAGACCGGGATCATCGGCTCACCGTGCGTGGCGTAGCTGGAGCCGGCCGCGTGGAAGGTCGACATCGAGCCGGCCTCCGTGATGCCCTCGTGGATGATCTGCCCGTCCTTGGCCTGCTTGTACGACAGCAGCAGCTCCTGGTCGACCGGCTCGTAGGTCTGCCCGTGGTGGTCGTAGATCTTCGCGGTCGGGAACCACGAGTCCATGCCGAACGTGCGGGCCTCGTCGGGGATGATGGGCACGATGCGCTCGCCGAAGCCCTTCGTGCGCAGCAGGTCCTTGAAGACCCGTACCAGGGCCATCGTGGTCGCGACCTCCTGGGTGCCCGACCCCTCCTTCAGCGCCTTGTAGGCGTCGTGCGGTGGCAGCTCCGGCATCGTGAACGAGACACGGCGTTCCGGCACGTTCCCACCGAGGTCCGAGCGCCGCTGCTTGAGGTACTCGATCTCCTCCGCGTCGTCACCGGGGTGCGAGTACGGAGGGAGGTCGCCCTCGAGGTCCTCGTCGGCGACGTCGAGCTCCAACCGGTCACGGAAGCTCTTCAGGGCGTTGGAGGAGAGCTTCTTCATCTGATGGACGGCGTTGCGCGCCTCGAAGTCGGGCCCGAGGGTCCAACCCTTGACCGTCTGTGCCAGGATCACCGTCGGAGCGCCGTTGGTCTGCGTGGCGGCCTGGAACGCCGCGTGGACCTTGCGGTAGTCGTGGCCGCCCCGGGTGAGCTTGCCGATGTCCTCGTCGCTCATCCCCTCGACGATCTTCTTCAGGCGGTCGTTGGCGCCGAAGAAGTTCTCGCGGATGAAGGCCGGCCCCCGCGCCGGGTAGGTCTGCATCTGGCCGTCCGGCACCTCGTTCATCCTGGCGATGAGGGCGCCGTCGACGTCGCGTTCGAGCAGGTCGTCCCACTGGCGGCCCCACAGGACCTTGACCACGTTCCAGCCCGCGCCGCGGAAGACGCCCTCCAGCTCCTGCACGATCTTGCCGTTGCCCCGCACCGGTCCGTCGAGCTGTTGCAGGTTGCAGTTGATCACGAACGTGAGGTTGTCGAGCTCCTCACGGCTCGCGACCGCCAGGGCGCCGAGGGTCTCCGGCTCGGCGGTCTCCCCGTCACCACCGAAGAACCAGACGTGCTGGTCCGAGGTGTCCGAGAAGCCTCGGTTGTGCAGGTAGCGGTTGAAGCGGGCCTGGTAGATCGCGTTGATCGCCCCGAGCCCCATCGAGACCGTGGGGAACTCCCAGAAGTCCGGCATCAGCCGCGGGTGCGGGTAACTGGAGAGCCCGCCCGGCGCCACCTCGGCACGGAACCGGTCGAGCTGGGCCTCGTCGAGACGCCCCTCGAGGTAGGCGCGGGCGTAGATGCCGGGCGACGCGTGACCCTGGAAGTAGACGTGGTCACCCCCACCGGGATGGTCCTTGCCGCGGAAGAAGTGGTTGAAGCCGACCTCGTACAGCGACGCCGCCGAGGCGTAGCTGCCGATGTGGCCACCCGTTCCACGCTCGACGTTGGTGCGGTGCACCATGACGGCCGCGTTCCAGCGGATGTGGTGGCGGATCTTCCGCTCGATGTCCTCGTCGCCGGGGAAGTCGGGCTCGCGCTCGGGCGGGATCGAGTTGATGTAGTCCGTGGTGGTCAGCGACGGGATGCCGATGTTCTGCTGACGCGCACGCTCCAGCATCTTCAGCAGGAGGAAGCGACCACGGTCCTTGCCGTGCGCGCCGACCACGGCGTCGAAGGACTCGAGCCACTCGCTGGTCTCGGTCCGGTCGACGTCGGGGTACTGCGCCGGCAACCCGTCGGTGATGATGGGGTTGTCCGCGTAGGACTGCTGCTCACGCTGCTCTGCCACGGGTCGAGCCTCCTGCACCTGGGTCGGGACGACTCGACGGTTTCCGGGAAGGGGTCGTCGCCCGCGACCGGGTCTTGGGCGTGCACGTCCCGGCAACGTAACCGCTCCCGTCGCGGCGCGCCGGGGCCGACCGATACGGTCGACGCGTGTGTCCCCGCGCCCTGTTGGTCCTCGTCGCCGCCCTGTCG
>SKTG01000228.1 GCA_007118045.1 Nitriliruptoraceae bacterium | reverse complement strand
TGGCTGGCCGACCCGGTCGCGCGTCGCGCCGCCGGGACGGCCGGGCGTGCCTGGACCGAGGAGCGCTGGTCGTGGGACGCCATCGCGACGAGCTTCCGCGGGCTCCTCGACGAGGTGGTCGCCGCGGCTGCGTGACCCTCCGGTCAGTCCGGTGGCTCCACGAGCTGGAAGCTCACCACGACCGGCAGGTGCCGCGACGCGGCGCTGCTCGGGATCGCCAGGTCGACCGGGCGCAGGTCGGTCGATGCCAGCACCTGGCTGCGCAGCTCCGAGGGGGCCCGTGCCGGGAACGTCGCCGCACCCTCGGGCAGCACGTCCACGACCAGGTCGCCGAACGCGTCGAGCTCGGGACCGTCCGGCGTGGTGTGGACGTCGCCGAGCACGATGGTCGGGACCTGTCGCTCCCGCAGCCTCGCCGCGGTCGCCGCCACGGACCGCGACTGCGGCAGGCGTGAGACGGCCGGGTCGTCCTCCTGGCTGAGCTGGGTGCCGACGACACCGATGGCGCGGTCCCCGGGCAGCTGCAGCACCGCGGCGATCAGGCCGCGCTCCATCGGGTCCTCGCCGCCTGGCAGCGGTTCCACCGCCAGCTCGCTGATGGGGAAGCGGCTGAGCAGCGCGTTGCCGAACACCGCGTCCGCGGCGGCACCGAAGCGGACGTGGGGGAGCCCGAGCTCGGTCGCGAGGTGGTCGAACGCGTCGTGGCCGCCGTTCGCGAGCCACCCGCGGTCCACCTCGTTGAGCACGACGACGTCGGGTGCGTGGTCCCGGAGCAGCTCCGCCTGGGACCACGGGTCGAAACGTCCGCGCGTGTCGAACCCGCTGTCGACGTTGTACGTCGCCACGCGCAGCTCCCGGTCCGGGTCGGGATGGAGGACCGCGGTGCGCTCGGGCGCCTGTCCGCCCAGGCCGACGAGAGCGACCATGACCACCAGCACGAGCAGGACCCGTGTGGCCGCCACGGCGTCGATCGTGCTCCGTGGGTCGCGCTTGCGTCCCGTGACGGCTGACGCCACCCCCAGGGCCGCGGCGAACAGCGCCACGAGCAGCAGCAGGAGGCGGTGGTCCGCGGGGACCGGCAGTGTGTGATCCAGGTGGTAGAACGAGGCGAGGACGTGGAACAACAGCAGGGCGCCGGCGCAGGCCAGGGCGCGGCGGCGGGGACTGACGCCACCCTCCTCGCTGTCGTCCGGAGCAGGCTCGAAGGGCTCGGCCCCGACGAGCAACCCCAGCCCGGTCGCGACGCCGAGCTGGCCCAGTACCCCCTGCCAGCCGACGGCTTGCAGGGCGCTCGCCGTGCCGACCAGCACGAGCGCGGCTCCGGCACCACCGGCGCGGACGGCGCCGATGCGTGGTGCGAGCAGCGCCGTGGCGACCGCCCCGGCCTGCCCCGACGCCAGGGTCGCCGCGACGGTGCCGCTGTCCCACCCGGTCGCGACCGCCATGCGACCCGGGACGCCACTGAGGACCCCCGTCAACAGCAGCAGCGGCAGCAGGATCCACCACGGCCACGCGAGCGCGGCGCCGGGGGTGGAGACCCGAAGGGTGCGCGCGACCGCGCGGAGGGCGACGGCGAACGCCACCAGCAGGGCCACGGCGACACCGCTCCCCACCAGCGTGTCCGAGGGCCACGTCAGTCCCGCCGTGCGGGTCCCGAGGTGGAGTGCGGTGGCCGCGGCGACACCGAGCAGCACCCCGGTACGCGCCTGCCGGGCGAGGCTGCCCTCGAGGCCGGCGGCGAGGCCGGTGAGCGCGACCGTGGCACCGGTCACCGCGACCGAGGCCGCCGCCAGCTGCCAGAGGCCACCGTCGGTGAGCACGAGAGCCCCACGGCCGGCGAGCAGGGCGATGCCACCGGCGACCCAGAGGGCCGTCGCACCGAGTCGGTGCACCTGCCAGGCCAACAGGGGGGCCACCATGAAGCACAACGCGCCGAGCCCGAGAGCGGCCAACACGTTCGGTGGCGCGGCCTCCCCTCGCAGCAGGGACGGCGACCAGACGCGCAGCACCTCGACGAGGAGGAAGGCGACGAGCAGCGCTCCCACGGCGATGGGACGCCGTCGGTCCTCGATCGCCACTCCCGTCCTCTGTCGTCGGTTCGTCCGGGAGCCTAGATGCTGCGCGCTAGGGTCCCCCTCCGACGGTCGGAACGCAGCCAGCAGGCACGGACGAGGCACGGACGAGGAGCGGACGGGATGGACGCACTGGTCAGCATCCCGGGCGCGGAGCCGTGGTCGTCGGCGGGGCGTGGTGAGCGGCGTCACGTCGCCACGGTGGTCGTCCACGGGATCACGGCCAGTCCGGTCACCACCCGCCCCCTCGGGCAGCGTCTGGCGGCCGAGGGCTACAGCGTCGAGGTGCCGTTGCTGCCCGGGCACGGCACCAGCTTCCGCGAGCTCGGCCGGACGCGCTACCCCGACTGGTACCGGGCGGTCGAGGAGCTGGTCGAGCAGCTCGCGGAGCGCTGCGAGCAGGTGGTGCTGATCGGTCACTCCATGGGCGGCACGATCTCGCTCGACCTCGCGTCCCGGCGGCCCGAGCTCGTCGGCGCCCTGGCGGTGATCAACCCCCAGGTGGTCGCCCCGAGCCAGCCGCTCGCCAAGGTCGCCCCCCTGCTCCAGCACGTGGTGCCGTACCTGCCACGTGACCTCGCGGGTATGCCCACCAACGACATGGTCCGCCCCGACGGCGACGAGTCCGCGTACGGGATGATCCCGTCGAAGGCGATGCAGTCCTTCCTCGGGCAACTGCCACGGATCCGTTCGCAGTTGCTCGACCTCACGCAGCCCCTGCTGGTCGTGCGGTCGCTGGTCGACCACACCGTGAACCCGATGAGCTCGACGGAACTGCTCGAGCGCACGGCGAGCCGGGACCTGCGCGAGGTCGTCTGCGAGCGGTCGTACCACCTCCCGCAGGTCGACCTCGACGCGGAGAAGGTCACCGAGGCGATCGTCGACTTCGTCGCCGACGTGACCGGGTCCTGAGGCCGTGGCCGCGACGATCGACGACGCCGGGTTCGTCCGCGCGCCGGCCTGGCTGGTCTACCGCCGCCTGACCCGGGTGGCGGCGTGGCCCGACTGGTGGACGGGGTGCCGCGTCCGTCCGATCGTCGCGCCCGACGGCGGGGACCGCTGGGCGGTGCAGCTGGCGGACGGACCGCTGCGTCGTCTGCGCATCGGCGTCCGGCTCCACGGCTGGCGCCCCGGGCTGGGTGTCGAGCTCGACGTCGACGGTGACGTCGTCGGAGGGGCGGAGTTCTGGCTGGAGGCGACGCACGGCGGGGTCGTCGTGCACCACGTCGCGAACGTGGCGAGCCCCCGTGCGCGTCCGGTCCGGGTCGAGACCGGTTACCGCCGTGCCGTCCGTCGCGGCCTCTGGGGGCTCAAGGAGGCCCTCCAGCTGGAGGCCAGGACCTCGGCCGGGCTCGTGCCGTGAGATGCCCCGGCTGCGACGCCCGCAACCCGGCGACGGCGAGCTGGTGCAGCCAGTGCCTGGCCCCCCTGACGTCCCCGGCGAAACCGGCGCCGCCGGGGCCGGCCGGTGCCGGCGATCCTGACCTCGACGGGTTGGGCACGTCCGTCGCCGCGTCCGACACCGACGTGGAGGAGCTGGGCACGGCCGTCGACGCAGCCGGCACACCCGTGTCGCGGACCGACGCCCCGCGCGACGTACGCGTCCGGGACGGGGAGGTCGAGTGGCGCTGTGGGACCTGCGGCACCTGGCAACCGCTCGGAGCCGTCCGGTGCGGCGCGTGCGATACGCCCAGGTCCGGGTTCGGGGAACGAGCCCCAGCGGCGAGCGGGGCATCGGTGCGTCCCGGGACCGCGCTCGCGGCCTCCGTGGTGCTGCCCGGCTCCGGCCACGTCATGCTGGGAGCGGCGGGTGCCGGCCTCGCAAGAGCGCTGCTGTGGTCGCTTTGGGGCGTCGGCGGCTGGGCGCTGCTGCGCGACGTCGCGGCACGGTGGGCGGGCGCGACCCTGCTGGCGGGTGCGCTGGCGCTCTGGGTGCTGAGCGTCGTGGACACACGGCGACGGCTGGGTGGGCAGCCCGATCTGCTCGGCGCCCGCGGGCTGGCGCTGCTCGTCGGCCTCGTGACCGGCGGCCTGGTCCTGTCCGTGGTGGTCACCACCCTGCGAGCGGCCTAGCGCCCGGCCGCCGTCGAGCATGCGGGTCCGGGTGACCCAACCGGACGGGCTCGGGGCGCTCGGACGTACCGCTAGCCTCGATCCGTCCCAGACGATCCGTGTACCGGGGGTGGCTGCTGAGCCGCGTGCTGCTGTTCACCGGCAAGGGCGGCGTGGGCAAGACCTCCGTCGCCGCGGCGACCGCCGTGACGGCGGCCGCGGACGGCGCGCGCGTGCTGGTCACCTCGACGGATCCCGCCCACTCGCTGGCCGACGTCCTCGAGCGTTCGCTCGGTGACACCCCGACGGCCGTGGCGACGCCGGAAGTGGTCGGGACGCGCTTGTGGGCCCAGCAGATCGATGCACAGCAGCGGCTCGAGCGGCACTGGGAGGGGGTGCGCAACTACCTCGCCGCCGTCCTGGCGTGGGGCGGGGTCGCCGACGTCGTGGCCGAGGAGCTGGTGCTCTTCCCCGGGCTGGCGGAGCTGTTCGCGCTCATCGACCTCGATGAGCAGACGGGCGACGGTGCCTACGACCTGGTGGTCGTGGACTGTGCGCCCACCGCGGAGACGCTGAAGCTGTTGGCCCTGCCGGACGCGCTGCGGTGGTACGCGGAACGGGTGCTCGGCTCCGGCCGCCGGGCGGCGCGCGCCGTCCGCCCTCTGGTGCCGAGCCGGGCTGGTGAGCGGTTCCCCGTGCCCGAGGACGGCCTCTTCGACTCCGTCGGACGGCTGCACGAACGGCTCCGCGGGGTCCACCGGTTGCTGACCGACGCGGGCCGCTCCTCGGTGCGGCTGGTGGCCAACCCCGAGCGTCTGGTGCTGGCGGAGACCGAGCGCACCGCGACCACGCTCGCGCTGTTCGGTTACGCGGTCGACGCGGTCGTGCTCAACCGGGTGCTCCCCGACGCCGTCGCGGACCCGTACCTGAGCAGGTGGAAGCAACGCCACGCCGAGCAGCTCGACGCCGCGCGCACCTCGTTCGCCCCGATCCCCGTGCTCACGGCCCCGCTGCTCGAGGACGAACCGATCGGGCCGACGGACCTCGAGCGTTTCGGGGCGCGCCTCTACGCGGATCTCGACGCGGCCGCGGTCCTCCACGAGGCGGCTCCGGTGACACTGGAGGCGACGCCGGACGGTGACGAACACGTGCTGCGCGTGCGCCTCCCGAACGTCGAGGGTGGTGACGTCGAACTGCACCGAGGCGAGGGCGAGCTGCACCTGAAGGTCGCCGGGGTGCGCCGCAACCTGCCCCTGCCCGACACCTTCCGGGGTGCGGAGGTCGTCGCGGCGTCGTTCGAGGAGGGCTGGCTGACGGTGAGGTTCGCGGCCGACTCCTCGACCGACGCGGCGGATGGCCCGGTCGCGGCGACCGGCACGTGAGCGCGCCGCGACCCTGGTGGGCCTCCGACGACCGCGGCGCCCCGGACGAGGGTGACCTCGGGCCGGTCGAGGCTCATCGCGCCGCGCGCCTGGGTGAGCGGAGGGTTCCCGGGGGACCGGGCGGAACGTCGGGATCGGACGAACCCGCCGGGTCGGGTGCGGGCTCGACCGGTCAGGGGGCCTCCGGCGACGCGGCCTTCGGCGGGGAGTCACACCACGGCGACGGGCCGACGTCGGGCCAGGACGAGCGGAGGCGGGGATCGGTCGACGACCCGTCGCCGGCGGGGCATGCCGCCGAGATCTGCGGGGTGTGCCCGATCTGCATGCTCGCTCGCGCGGTGGGCGAGAGCAACCCGGAGCTGCTCGGTCACCTGGCGCAGGCGGCCCGTCATCTGGCGGCCGCGGCGCGGACGCTGCTCGAGCCCTCGGCTCCACCCGCCGAGCCCGAGGACCGGCCCCGCGACCGCGTCCAACGCATCGACCTGGATCCATGAGCGGCGTCGGGCCCGTGGGGTGGGCGGGGCCGGCGGCGGTCTCGGAAGAGGGTCGGAGCGGCGGCGTCGGGCCCGTGGGGTGGGCGGGGCCGGCGGCGGTCTCGGAAGAGGGTCGGAGCGG
>SKTG01000446.1 GCA_007118045.1 Nitriliruptoraceae bacterium | reverse complement strand
GCACGTCGATCCTGCGCCAAGGCGACCACACGGTGCCTTGCCCTGGCTTGGTCCGACCACCGGCGTTGCCGACCGGGCGGTGGTAGAAGGTCGGAGGGTCGCTCGACGTGACGCCGATCAGGTGCAGCACGTCCTGGTCGTTCGTGGGGTCCTTCTCGTGGTAGGTGCCGGCTATGCGTAGTTCGGCGAGTTCATCGAAGCCAGCCAGGTAGTCGGCGTACGCGTCCAGGACGTGCTGCTCGCTGGCCGACTGTTGCAGCAGCGTCGACTCGAGCGCCTCGAACAGCGGCGTCTTGTCATCGCGCAACGTCGGTTCGAGGTAGTTCTCCGGCCACAGGAAGACCTTGCGGTTCGCTTCCCACACCCGGTAGTTCTTGCGCCATCCCCATTCGTTCGCCGGGATCCGGGTCGCGTCGATACGCAGGTGATGGGGGTCGTCGGGGTCGCGCCGGTCCTGCTCGAGGTTCATCAGGACGCGATGAACGTAGAGTTGGACGCTGGAGATGGCGGCGGCCACACGGGAGGTGCGAGCGCATCCGGTCATCTCGACGTCGATGAGGAAGTGGTCGTAGAGGTCGGCGAGAGTCTCGAACTGCGCGAACGTCGAATGCAGCAGGTGGTCGGCCAGGGCGTCACGACGCTGCTCCCGGACCGTGTCCTCGATGGGCCCGAGCCGCGTTGGCCACTCCTGCACCGGCACGCGTGCTCGCAGTGCGCCCAGTGCCGCATCGGCGGCACGTTGCAAGGTCGCGTAGTCGTCGCTGAACGATGCCATGAGAGCATCACCGCTGATCCCGACCGTCCGGGCGAGCGCCACGCCAGCGGCGAGGCGACGCAGAGCTTCGATCGGCTCGGCGGGCAGCGGGACCGCCGCCGCGACGGTTGGAACCAGGCCCGGCTCTGCCTCGAAGAGGCGGGTCAGCTGCTCGGCCGGTACACCGAAGGACCTCGCCACGGGGTCGAAGGAGCCGAGGATGCCGCGTAGATCGTCGCCGGCCGGCGGATCTGGCTGGTCGATGTCCACCGGCCTGGATCTGAACCCGGCGTAGACACTGAGCCGTTGCAGCGCGGCGATGGGCAGGTCGTCGATGTCGGTGATGCCGAACATGGTCGGGTGAGCGGCGACGAACGCGATGTCGGTGGATCCCCATGCGCCTGCCTCGAAGACGACGGTCATCCTCACGAGCCGCTCGACCAACCCGCGAAGCGGCTCGATGTGGCCGAGGTAGCCGCCGCCAGGGCGCTCACACAGCGCCGCGGGGATCGCGCCATCGGACAGGTCCTCGCCCAGGAGCGTGATGAGCGCGCGGATCTTCTCGGCCGGCACACCGAGCTTGCCGGCCAGTCGGCTCGGGACGACCTGGCTGGGATGATGGGCGGCGAGTGCCGCTCGGGCCTCGGCCTCGTCCCAGTCGGGCGGGAGATCGTCAGGCACGGTCAGTGGTTCGTCGAGGTCGAAGCCGACCGCGAGCTGGTAGCCATCGTGCACGGCCGAGAACCGCTGCTGGTTCGCGGCGATGAGCTGGCGGGACGCTTCCTCGGTCATGCCAGGCAGGAACGCGAACACGGTGGCGGCGAAGGTCAGGGCACGATCGCCAACGATCTCGGCGCGCAACGACTCGGTGATGGCCACGTGGTCGGCGTAGGACGCAGGATCCTCGGGCGCGCGCTGACGGATGACCGCGAGGTCGTCGAGGGAGTAGCCGCTGGTGGCGTACCAGTCACGGAAGTCCAGCAGCGCCACGACGTCGTCGACGTCGGTGACGTGGCCGGACGACAGCACGGGCACGAACGACACCAGTCGCAGCAGATCGGCCACCGGGAGTCGGAGCAGCCGAGCCAACCGCGCGTGGCGGTACAGGACCGACAGGTGATCAGCGGTCAGCGCGACGCGCCGCGTTTCGTCGGTCGGATCGATGCCCAACGCGGGGGCCAGACCTTCAGCCTCGATCAGCAGCAGCAGGCCGGCGTCGTCGACGCCGAGGGCTGCCCGAAGGCGGTGCGCGGTCTGATCGGGCGTCCGGTCCGAGTCACCGTCGCTCAGAGCGGGGTGAACGAAGAAGCTGTCCTCCTTCGGAAGCTCGCCGTCGCTGGACACGAACGACGCCGCGTTGAAGAGACGGTCGAACAAGGCGACGGAGGCATCGTCGACCCCGTGACGGGGGATGAGGCCGGTGAGTGCGCAGGTCTCCTCACCCGAAGCGCCTGTCCGCTCGGCGAGCGTGGCCATCGTGACGAGGCGGTCGAGCTCCTCCTCGGTCAACGTCGTGGCTCCAAGGGAGCTCAGGACCAGATCCAGCTCACCGACCTGCCACGGCAGGCGGCGCCACAGCCTGGTGAAACGGTGGATCCGGTCCAGAGCATCCGGCGTGAGCCCGTGGATGCGCTCGACGTCGTTCTGGACGTTGGAAGCTTCGGTCTTCCCGCTGCGGATCTGCAGCGGCTCCCCTGCCGCGCGCACCCAGCGGGTCGTGATGATCTGCCCCAGCTCCCGGCGTGTCAACGACGAAGCGCTCATGAGCCGCCGAACGTCGATGGGGTGGGCGCCGTCGTTCCTGGTGGGCAGGTCGAAGCCGTAGAGCGCGCGCAGGAACGGGGTCCCGACGTTGCGGGTGGCCATCAACCGACGGCCGATCTCCGATGTCTCCAGCGTGGCAGCCGTGACGGCTGCTGCGGGCGCTCCGAGAGTGCGGGCGACGCTGGCGCGACCCACACCCGCGTGCTCGAGGTAGCCGCTGAGACGTGCGAGCGGCAGCACGAACGGCTCGTCGAACGAGGCGGTCGAGGTCGCCAGGTGGCGGTAGACGGCCGCCTGGACCCCTGGGCGGTCGGTAAGCGTCCCGGCGTGGCCGATGGCGGTGGCGAGATGGTTCTCCAGGACCTCGTTGACGAGCTCGAGCGTGGCGAGGGTCTCCGTGGTGTTCGCGCACGTCAACGGTGTCGACCACAGGTCCGGTCGTCGCACCCGCAGGCTGAGTGGGTGGTCGGGGATGGCGGCGAAGACGGGGCCGGTCACATGCTCGTCGACGAAGAGCATGAGATCGGCGAAGTACGCCGCAGGGCTGAGGATCGAGGCGCAATGCTCGCAGGCGCAGTACGCCTGGTTGCCGAACAGCTCGCGGTATCCGGGGAGTCGGCGCAGGTAGTCGTGCGCGTCCGTGCGTACGCTGGTATCGCCCAGCCCGTCGACGCCTCCTGTCGCTGCGTCCAGGATGCCGCCGAACACCGCCGTGACCTCGGCCATCGTCGCGAGGGCGTCGGCGCGCACGGCGACCGCCTCGCTCGCCGCGAGGCCCGTCCGCTCGGCCACCGCCTCGGGGCTCGAGCGTGCGACGGACAGGGCGGAGGTGTAGCCGCCCTGCAGTAACGCCTGCGTGTCGGTCACGTCCCCGGTCAGCGTGAGTACACGCTGCTGCGCCCGCAGGGTCTGCAGGATGCGGTCGCGGTCCTCGTCAGGGATGCCGTCGAAGCGCAGCCCCGACAGGTCCTGGGAGTCCGGAGTGAACTCGCGACCCAGTAGATCGACGTCGGGGTTCAGCGCCTGCACCCGACCGAGTGCAGCGATGCGTCTGCTCGCCTCCTCCACCCGCTCGGCCGGCGTCGCCGATCCGTCGGCCAACACCTCCGCCAGTCCCAGGCCCGGGAAGGAACCCGTGAGCGATGCCAGGACGGCATGTTGATCGCGCAGCACCGGGATCTCATCGGCATCCAGACCGGTCAGGTCCAGGGCGTCGAAGCCACCAGCCGTCACATCGTCGTTGCGCTCCAGTAGCGGCGTGAGCTGCTCGAGGGCTGCGAGAACCTCGTCGCCCGCGTCCGGCAGCCTGGTGAGCAGCGAGTCGGTGGGGAACAGCCGCGCGACCCGGTCGGCGAGCGTTGCCGCGTACCCCGCGGGGGTCACGCCGTCCGGAGGATCGGCTTCCGATGCTTCGAGCACGTCCAGCCAGGACGAGGCGTCCAGTGCCAAGAGCTCGCGCAGCGATCCCACCCGACCCCCAGGCAACTCAGGGAACTCGACCTCGCGCACCGCGCGGATGAGGGACTCGTCACCGTCGGCAAGATGGTGGAGGCTCGCCGCGAGCCCGAGGTCGCGCGCGGCGCTCTCGTCGAGATCACCGTCCGCGACCAGGGCGGCCACGATGCCGTCGGTGATCGCCTCGGGCCGAGGCGCCCTCGCGACGACGCGCTCGATGGTGTCCTCGTCGAGCCCCGCAGCACGCGACAGGGCGACGACCTGCGCCCGGCCGATCTCCGGCCGGGGCAGGACGTCCTGGGTCGGGTCGCTGAGGAGATCGAGTGGGATGACGGGCAGGTGCGTCGCCTCGATCGCGTTCAACGCTTCGGTCCGGACCTCAGCAGGCAGATCCGTGCGAGCGAGCGCCTCGCGGATGGCCGCGCGGACGTTCGTGTCCGGCTCGATCGTCACGTCCAACCGAGCGAGCGCCTCCCGTGCCGCCGGTGACGCTCCAGCGAGACCTGCCTCCAGGCTCGCCAAGACCGAAGCGACGGTCCGCTGCAACGCATCGTCATACAGGTCGGGGTCGAGCTTCTGGAGCCAACCCAGGTGCCCGATGGCAGTCGTGGGGTAGCTCCGCTGGGTGGGCATGATGGGGCCTCCCTGGTGGATCCGCCGATGGCTCATGGCTCTCCTGGCGGATCACCCCCCGGCCGGGCCGGAGTCGGCCCCGTCTCGTCAGGTTGGCCAACAGCGCATGCGGTCGCGCGGGACAAGCGCCCAGAGCTCGACCTCGAACCTCCCATCCGTCACTCGCTATGACAAGTTGTCACTCGTAATGACTAGTGCTCGACGCTACGCCCGGGCTGCCCCCCTCTCCAGAGGACAACGGCTCTACCACGTACCGCTCTGGCTCCGGGTCGGCCCGAACCCGGACGAGCCGCACCTGCGCACGTCGCGTCGGCGCCCGCCGGCTCGGATGCCGGCGAGGGCCCGCGGGTGACCCGGTCGCGGGCGGCGATCCGCGAAGCATCGCGGTTCGCGGAGCTGCCCCACGACGACTACGACCGTGCACCACGCCGGGTCATGTCCACCATCGCCCGCGCCCCCGAGCGCCACGACGCGCGTGGTCTGCTCCGGTTGGCCGACGGTGCCTCAGGTCCGGATCGGCGGCGGCTGATGTCCTTCGGCCTCACCGGCAGGGCCTTCGAGGTCGAGGGTCAGCACCTCGGGTTCCCGCTCGGGCTCGTCCAGGAAGGACCATGCGAGCGCTCCCAGCGCGGCGCCCACCAGCGGGAAGACGACGAACGCCCAGAGCTGGACCAGCGCATCGCCACCGGCGAAGACGGCCATCGCGAGCGACCGCACGGGGTTCACCGAGGTGTTGCTGATCGGGATGCTGATCAGGTGGATCAGCGCGAGGGTCAACCCCACCGAGAGGCCGCCGGCAACGGGCACGAAGCGACGGTGCGTCGTGCTCAGCACCACGAACACGAGCAGGGCGGTGAGCAGGATCTCGGCGACAGCGACCGATGTGAGGCCGAAGCCACCGGGGGACAACTCGCCCCACCCGTTGACGGCGAAGTTGGCGGGACTGGGCTCGAACCCTCCCGCCGCGCCCGCGGCGATCGCCCAGATCGCGAGTCCGCCGGCGATGCCGCCGACCACCTGCCCGGCGAGGTAGGTGGGCAGCTCCTTGAGCGAGAGCTTGCGAGCCAGAACGAGGCCGACGCTGACCGCCGGGTTGATGTGACAGCCGGAGATGTTGCCGATCGCGTAGGCCATGATCAGCAGCGAGAGACCGAACGCCAGGGCGACCCCGAGCACACCGACCGATCCCGCGCCGAAGAAGCCCCCGGTCGCGAGCACGGCGGTGCCGGCGCCACCGAGGACGAGCACGAACGTGCCGATGGCCTCGGCGACGGCGATGCGGCTTCGGGATGCGAGCACGGAGCGACCTCCTGGGCGCGAACCGGTCGACCCTCATCATCCGGAGTCACCGTCTCCCCGGCCTCACCCGGACGGGGTGATACGCCGGCGGAAGCTCAGGCCGTCCGCTGATCCGGTCCGCTCAGGCGGGCAGGACGGTCGTGGCGGCTCAGTGCGGTTCCGCGCCGAACCCGTCCAGGGCCGCGCCGACCGCCTCGCCCAGCCGATCGAGCTCGGCGACGCTGGCCAGCG
>SKTG01000229.1 GCA_007118045.1 Nitriliruptoraceae bacterium | reverse complement strand
GGTGCGGCTCGGCGAACTGGCTCTCGAGGACGACGATCTCGTCTTCGACCACGATCACGGGCACGGTCACGACGAGGGTGACGATCACGGGCACGGTCACGACGAGGGTGACGATCACGGGCACGATCACGACGAGGGTGACGATCACGGGCACGGTCACGACGACGGGGACGGGCTCGGGCCGAACCCGCACGTGTGGACGTCCCTGCGCAACGCGGCCCGCCTGGTCGACGGCATCGAGGAGACGCTCGTCGAGCTCGATCCCGACGGAGAGGCGGTGTACACGGCCAACGCGGAGGAATACCGCCGGCAGCTCGAGGAGCTGGACGGAGCCATCGGCGAGGCCACGGCGACCATCCCCGCCGAGGACCGCACGCTGGTCACCTACCACGATGCCTGGACCTACTTCGCCGAGGACCACGGGCTCGAGTACGCCACGGCGGTCCAGCCGGCGGACTTCTCGGACCCCTCGGCCGCCGAGGTCCGCGAGCTGATCGAGCTCGTCGAGGAGCTGGACGTGCCGGTGCTGTTCGGTGCCGAGGAGTTCCCGACGCCGGTGCTGGAGGCGATCGCGGAGGAGACCGGTGCCGGCTACGTCGACGACCTCGCCGACGACGTGCTACCGGGCGAGCCGGGGGACCCGGAACACACCTACCTCGAGCTGATGAGGCGCAACGCCGTCACCATCGTCGAGGGGCTGGGCGGCGACGCCGACCAGCTCTGACCGACCGGAGCGGCGTCGGCGCCACGAGCCCGGGACGCCCGCGACCGGAGCCTCGCAGCCCGGGGAGGCTGGTCAGCCCCGGAGGTCAGCTGGTCAGCCTGGTCAGCCCAGGGGCGGGGGGTCGTCCAGCGCGGGCGTGCCGTCCGTGGTCGCGGTCGGGTCCCAGATCGGCTGCTCGTCCGTGGCTGCCGCCTGCTGACGCTGCCACAGCACGCCGCCCGCGCCGGCCAGGGCGCCGAGCAGCAGGAGCACCCAGCGCAGGGCGCCGCCACCCTCGTCGGTGTCCTCCTCCGGCTCCGCGGCCGCCTCGGCCTGCAGCCGGAGGATCTCCCGGGCGATGTCCGCGGCGTGCTCGCGGGTCGCCTCCGCCTCCTTCTTCTTGGCGCTACGCGCCTTGAGGACGAGGAAGCCGATGAGGGTGAGCAGGGTGCCGCCACCGATCACCGCGGCGTTGCGCTTGGTCTCGTCGGGGAGCTCCTTCGGGTCGGGAACACGCGACCGCAGGGCCGCGACGTCCCGGTCGAGCGCGGTCCTGAGCTCCGCCAGCTTCTCCGCACCTTCGTCCGGGGAGGTCACGGGTCCGCCACGTCGCTCCTCGAGGGCGGAGGAGATCTCCGTGCGGACCTCCTTCACGCTCTCCTTGGCGCGATCGACCTCGGCCTTCGCGCGACCGATGGGCGAGTCGTCGTCGGGGCTCCCCGTCGGGGTCGTGGCGTCGCTCATGCCTGCACCTGTCCCTTCGCCCACTCCTTGGTGGTTTCCAGTTCCTGCTTGGTCCGCTCGGGCACGCTCGGCTTCTTCAGGAGCCGAAGCCCCACGAGCGCGAGCACGAGCATGACCAGCAGGTACACCCCGGTGATGATCAACCACGCCGCCCACGCGGGCAGGACCAGCATCAGCGCGTTCGCGCCCGAGACGCCGGCGAACGCGAGCACGTAGAGGCCGAACAGCCCCGCGCCGACGAAGAGGCCGATGGCGACCGCCTTGTCGCGCACGATGCCCACGACCTCGAGCTTCGCGAGCTCGAACTGGGTCTTGATCATCGCCTGGAGGTTGGCGATCAGCGACGCCACGACCTCCGAGTTCGCTCGTTCGTCGAAGACCCCGGTCTCACCCGGCCCTTCGCGACCCGTCTCAGGGCGGTCCGTCGCCATCGCGGTCACTCCTCGTCGAGAACGGAACCCCCCGCGGGACGTGGGTGGGCCGACCAGGCGCCAACCCTATTCCCTGCCAACGGGTGTTGCTGCGCCCTGCAACCCGGCAGAACGGCCGAGAGCACGAAGGGCCCCGGCTGTGCCGCACCGTCGACCCGCCTCTCCTACCCTCCGCGCTACGCGCGAGGGTCTCGCGCGACCCGAGCCGAGCCCCCGACCCGGAGCCGCCGTGGAGCCGACCGCGATCGTGCTCGGACCGGGGGCCGCGGTGGTCGCGCTGGTGTGGACGGCGCTGCGCCTGCTGGCGCCGGCTCGTCGCCGCCTCGACGTCGCCCTGGTGGAGCTCGTCTCCTCGTTGCTCACGGTCAGCCTGCTGACCGGCCTCGCTGGTCTCGACGTGACCGAGGGGTGGCGCGCGAGCCTGCCGCCGGCCAGCCTCTACGCGACGTTCGCGATCACGGTCGGTACGACGCTGTCCTCGCTCGGTCGCATCGCACTGGTCTGGCCGCAGCGCGCAGCCGCCGACGGGACCCCACTGGTGGCGATCGTGAGCTTCGCGGCCTCGTCCGCGGCGGCGGCCGGCGCGTCGGCCGCGATGCTGCTCACGGCCGAGGGCCCCATCGTGCTCGGGCTCGTCGCCGCGGTCACCGTGAGCCGCCTGTACCTGATCGCGAGGCCGTCTCGAGGTCCCACGCCGGTGCGCGGACCCGTCGCCGGGTCCAGTTGAGCCACGACGGCGCTCGGGCCGCCGTCGTCAGCTCATCGTCAGGCCCAGGTCAGGCCGGTCACGTCCCGCCCGGCGTTGTGCCGGACCCAGGCCGCGAAGGCCTCCTCGCCACCTCGGATGGCGCTCCAGACACCAACCACCGCCAGGACGATCAACCGCAAGAACCGCAACATGCCGACCTCTGTCCGTCTCCGTGCCACCCGCGCCGACGCGACGCGGTGGCTTCGCCGGCGGCTCGTCGACGCCGCCCGCTCGCTGTGCCCAGTGTCCCTGCTACGGCGCGGCGCTGCCCACCTCGGGCGGCCGCGCGCTCACCTTCCGCACGTCGGGCCGTCAAGAGATCACCCAGCCGCCTTCGGCGGTCTGGCACCTGGAGCCGGTGAGTGCCAGGGCGGTACCCTCGGCCGATGACCGACCGGGAGGAGGTGCCCCGTGAGCGACGATCCAGGCGTACGACCCTCCGGCGGCGCATCCGCCGCGGCCGCCCCACCGGGGCGGGTCCCCGAGGACCTGCGTGCGGGCGACGTGGACGACACCGACGCCGTCCACGTCCGGGTCCCCGTCCCGGAGGGTTCGAGCCCGCAGCCGCGGGCCGTCCCGCCGGAGGACGAGCTCGACGAGCGTAAGCAGCAGATCCTGCGCGCCGTCGTGACCGAGTACGTCGCGAACGGTGAGCCGGTCGGGTCGAAGCGCGTGGTGGAGGTGGCGCGGCTGGAGGTGAGCGCCGCCACGGTCCGCAACGAGATGGCCGCTCTCGAGGAGCTCGGCTTCATCACCCAGCCCCACACCTCCGCGGGACGGATCCCGACCGACAAGGGCTACCGGCGCTTCGTCGACGATCTGCGGGCCAACCCCTCGCTCGACGGTCCCCGTCGCGAGCTCGTCGCCGAGCTGCTCGGGTCCGCCCACGACGTCGAGGACCTGCTGACGCGGACCTCATCGGTGCTCAGCCAGCTCACGCGTCTGGCCTCCCTGGTGATCGCCCCCGCGGCCGAGACCGCCCGGCTCAAGCTGATCGAGCTGGTCGGGCTCGCCCCCGGGTCGGCCCTGTTGTTGCTGGTCGCCGACACCGGACGGGTGGAGAAGCGATCCGTGGAGCTGCCTGCCGCCACCCAGGAGGCCGACCTCGACCGGGTGCGCTCCGTGCTCGGTGAACAGCTGCGCGGGCTGCGCCTCGGCGAGGTGCACCACGCCGTGGCCGCCATCGCCGACGACGCGCCAGCAGAGCTGCGCGAGGTCCTGCGAGCCGTCGCGGACGTCACCGCGACCGATCTGACGGAGGACACCGTCCACCACGTGTTCGTGGGCGGGCAGGCTTCGCTGGCCGGCGACGAGGCGTTCGAACGCGAGCACCTCTCACGCGTCCTGCAGCTGATCGAGGAACGTGCCACCCTGGCACGCCTGCTCGCCGACGCGACGGCCGACGACGAACCGACCGTGCGCATCGGGGAGGAGAACCAGGTCGCCGACCTGCGAGCCACCTCGCTGGTCGCGCAGCGTTACCAGCTGGTCACCGCCGGGTCCCTCGGCGTGCTCGGCCCCACACGGATGGACTACGCCAGCGTGCTGGCGACCGTGCGGGCGGTGGCCGACCAGTTGCAGGAGACCCTCACCGACCTCTCGAGCTGAACGAGGCTCGCCCCGACCACCGTGAGCCGTCGCACCGCCCCCGCCGACGGCGTCGCGCTCCGCCACACAGCGAGGCATCGTGTCCGACCTCTACGACCTGCTCGACCTCTCCCGCGACGCGTCCTCCGAGGACGTCAAGAAGGCCTACCGCCGCAAGGCGCGGGAGCACCACCCCGACGCCGGCGGCGACGAGGAGTCCTTCAAGGCCGTCACGCACGCGTTCAAGGTCCTCTCGGACCCGGACAGCCGTGCGCGCTACGACCGCTTCGGTGACGACGGCACCCCGTCGAGCCGAGGCGCCGGCCAGGACCCCTTCGGCTTCGGCGGCGGCGGCTTCGGCGGCATCGACGACGTCATCGACGCCTTCTTCGGTGCCGGCGCGAGCGGTGGTGGCTTCGGTGGCGCGGGGGCCCGCGGGGGCGGTGGGCGGCGCCGCACCCAACCTGGCCGCGACGTGCTGGTCGAGGTCGAACTGAGCCTCGAGGAGGTGGTCACCGGCGTGCGTCGCGAGGTGGAGATCGACGTCGCTCGCGCCTGCGAGAGCTGTGGTGGGGCGGGCTCGGGCGACGGGGCCGCCCCCGAGCGCTGCGGCACCTGTGGCGGTGCCGGCCAGGTGCAGCGGGTGGTGCGCACCGCGTTCGGTCAGCTGGCGACCGCGGCGCCGTGCTCGGACTGCGAGGGCACCGGCCGCACCGTCAGCGATCCGTGCCCCGACTGCCGCGGCGAGGGCCGACGACCCACCACGCGCACGCTGGAGGTCGAGGTGCCCGCCGGCCTCGAGGACGGGGACCGCATCCCGGTCCGCGGCGAAGGGGAGGCCGGCCGGCAGGGAGCGCCGCCCGGCGACCTGTACGTGCAGGTGCGCGTGGCGGCGCACCGGTTGTTCGACCGCGACGGTCGCGACCTCACGGCGGAGGTCACGGTCCCCGTCACGCAGGCGACGCTCGGTGGGGTCCTGCGGGTGCCCACGGTCGACGGCCAGGAGGCGGAGGTGCCCCTGCCGGCCGGCACGCAACCGGGCGACGTGCTCACGGTGCGCAAGGCCGGGCTGCCGGTCCGGGGCGGCGGTCGCCGGGGTGACCTACGGCTGCTCGTCCAGGTCGAGGTGCCCACCAGGCTCGACGCGCAGCAGCGCGACCTCGTCGCCCGGCTGGCCGAGCTCCGCGACGAGGAGACCCCCGCGGAGGGCAGCGGACTGTTCACGCGCCTGCGGGGCGCGTTCCAGCGCTGAACCGGCGGTGAGCCGCATCCCCTTCGTGCACGTCGACGTCGAGGTGGCGGGCAACGGGGCGGGGGATCGGCTCCCGCTGGGCGACCACGTCCTGCATCATCTGCGCACCGTCCTGCGTCTGCCCCTCGGTGCCGCCGTGGAGGTGGCGGACGGCGCCGGCGGGAGCGCGCCCGCGGTGCTCGAGGCCACCGGGGTCACCCTGACGGCGTCGGCGACGGTCGTACCGCCCCCGCAGCCCCGGCTGGAGCTGGCGCAGGCCCTGGCGAAGGGCCGCAAGCTCGACGAGGTCGTCCGACAGGCCACGGAGCTCGGGGTCGACGCGGTACATCCCCTGGTGACGGCCCGGTCGGTGCCACGTCTCGACGCTGCGAAACAGGCCAAGGCGACGGCGCGGTGGGACGCCGTCGCGCGGGCCGCGGCCGAGCAGAGCCGCCGGGCCCGCCTGCCGACCACCGGTCCACCGCTCGAGCTGGAAGCCCTGGTCGGCAGCGGGGCCACGATGCTGGTCGCCCAGCCCGGGGCGCCCGCACTGCCGGACGTCCTGCGCCAGCTGTGGCCCACGCCCGCGGCGCTGCCCGAGCGGCTCGTGCTCGTGATCGGACCCGAAGGGGGCCTGGACGAGCGCGAGGTGACGACGCTGACCACGGGCGGGGCGTACCCGGTCGGGTTGGGGCCCACGGTGCTGCGCACCGAGCACGCGGGCGCCGC
>SKTG01000222.1 GCA_007118045.1 Nitriliruptoraceae bacterium | reverse complement strand
GAGAGGCTTCGGCTGATTTAGCTGTTCCAGCCTTCAGCGGTGCGCATGGCCTCCAACGACAGCGTTTCGAGCTGGTGGGCGAGCTCGCGTAGCCGGCGCCCGTTGTCGATCCAGGGCTGGTAGGTCTCGAGCTGCTCCACGGTGAGCATCTTGGACACGGTGCGGCCCTTGACGGTGCGTGACCACTGGATGTAGGGCCCGTGCCGCTGTTCGGGATCGCTCGCGCACCCGCAGGTGGCCCGTCCGCAGGTCACGGTGCGGGTCACGATCGAACCGGGGAGGGTGAACCCGAGCTGTCCGAGCTCAGCCACGATCCGACGCCGCTGGGCGTCGACCTCGGGCGGGACCTCGGCGGACATGGGCGGCCTTGCGATGTTGAGGGTGCTCGGATCGGATGCTTGCAGCTTATACGTTGCAAGCGCGGTGGGCAACGACACCCACCAGGCGGGCAGGATGTGACGGTGGATGTCACCGACCTTGACCTCGAGAGCCGGCTGCTGGGCGGCCTGCCGATCGTGAACGTCTTCTACGACCGGCTGGGGATCGACCGGCCCCTGGCCGCTCACGTGCCGGGCGACGCACGTCTACGGGTGTCACCCGCGGCCGCGCTTGGGGTGGTGGTCCGCAACCTGGTGATGCGCCACGCCCCGGTCTACGCCCTGGGTGAGTGGGCTTCCCGCTACGACCCGGCCGCGGTCGGGCTGGCGGGCGACGAGTCGGCTGCGCTCAACGACGATCGGATCGGGCGGATGCTGCGGCCTGGGCCAGCAGCGCGAGGACGGTGCGCTGCTTCGGGCCACCCAGCGGGACGGGCCCCTCTGCTCCGACCGCGTCGACCGGCCCCAACACCCGCAGCTGCATCGTCCTCGCGCCTTCGCCTCCGTGGCCCGGGACCTGCCGTCGTCTCCATCATGCGCCTCGCTGTCAGGAGCCCGCAAGGACCGCAGGGCACGAGCCAGGCCGCGGGACGGCCTTCCAGTCCCCAGTGCCTCCCCCCCCCGGGCCACCTCCCGAGGCGAGGTGAGAGGCTCAGCCTTCGTCCTCGTCCTGGAAGTCGACCTCGAACGAGGACATGTCACCGGTGTCGGGATGGCGCGCCTGATAGTCGAGCGCCGCTCGCATCGCATGGACACAGCGGCGGGCCGCGGGGGCTCCCGACCGCTCGTGGACCCGCTCGAGACACTCGAGGGCCGCCCGTACCGCGGCACGCACGTCCGGATCGTCGGCGTCGACCCCCCGCTCGCGCAGGTCATCCCACAGGTCCGGTCCGTCCATGGTTCCCTCGTTCCGGCTGCCGTGGCTCGCTCTGCATGGGACGCCAGTGCCTCGGCTCACGCTAGCGTGCGTCGACCCTCCTGCAGGCTCCTCGGGCCCACCGAGGCCCCGCACCCGGCGCGCGTTACGGCCACGAAACCGCGATCCGGAGGGCAGCTCACGGTGCTCGTCGGGTCCACCCACGGGCGGTCCACCGCTGACCCGGAACGAACGGGGCGTGCGCCACGCGTGGTGGTCGGCTTGCTCGCGGGGGCTCGAGGGCGTAAGCGGGGACGGGGAGGACGTCTCCCAGGGTTGTGAGCGTCGCGTGGCGGCTCGGGGGCTTCGCCGCCGCACGGCTCGGCGAGGAGTCGCAGGTGGCGGCTGGAGTGCTCGGTGCGGTCTTCTGGAACGACCGGCGGGGGCGGGCACGTGTCCCATGGCTCATCGCGATCCCGCTGGTCGGGGCCTTCGTGGCGACCAGCGCGGGTGAGCTCATGCCGGGTGAGTTGCCGCTGCCGATGGCGGCGCTCGTGGCCAGCGGCGCTCCGGCCCTCGTGGCCGTCGTCCTGATCATCGCCAGTCACCGGTGGCTGGGCGGACGGCGGCTGGTCGACTACGGCTTGGTTATCGACCGCCGATGGCTGGTGGACCTGGTCGCCGGGCTCGGCATCGGGCTCGCCGCGGTCGCCATCCCGTTCCTGACAGCGATCGGGGCGGGTCGCGCGGAGATCGTCGCGCTGTTCGACGCTGGCGATCTCGCCCTGTGGCCGGGAGTCGGGCTCTACGTCGTCGCGATGCTGTTCACCGGCTTCTGGGAGGAACTGGTGATCCGCGGGGTCGTCCTGTGCAACGCCGCGGACGGCTTCCGACGGTGGCTCACCCCTCATCGCGCGGTCGTCGGGGCCCTCGCGCTGAGCTCGCTGTTGTTCGCCGTGGGCCACCTCGGCCAGACGGGGGTGTCGGCCACCTTGCTGACCTTCATCCTCTCCGGGGTCGTCCTCGGCGTCGTGTACCTGTTCAGCGGCAACCTGGCGCTGGTCATCGGAGCGCACGCGGCGTTCAACATCACCTCGAACACGCTGTTCGCCCGTGCCGGCGAGGCCAGTGACGGGCTCTCGGCCATCATGCGCGTCCAGGTCGACCCGACCAGTGCCCTGCTGGGGTCCGGGGGCATCCTGGAGTTCGCCGCGTTCACGCTGGTCGGGCTCCTCGGCCTGCTGTGGCTGCGGTACTCACGAGGCCGCCTCTGGATGGATCTCTCCCCACTCCGCCTCGACGGTGAGCCGGACCTCACCGTGAGGACCGGCCCATCCAGCTCGGACGGGCCCCGACGGCCGGGCGCCCTGGACGCGGGGGTCGATGGCGGTCCCTGAGGCTCACGACCCGACCGACGAGCACCTCGCAGAGCGGTCGTCGGGCTCCTCGGGCTTGCTCAGCGGAGGTGCTCGGGGCGCAGGGTGAGCACGGGAACCGAGGCGTGTCGGATGGCTTCGGTGGCGACGCTTCCGACGAGAACGCGCGCGAGCCCGGTACGTCCGTGGGTGGCCATCACGATCAGGTCGGCAGCTCGGTGGCGGCCTGTCGCACGATTCTCGCCGCGAACCGGGTGTCCTGGACGACGGGCCATCTGACATCGACCTCGGCGTCCGCGAGGTCATCTTTCTCGAGCGGGGTCGGGTCGGTGACGCCCCGCGGTGGCGGCCCGGTCTCCGCGTGCCTCGGTCCGGCGGCGAACGGCCCGTCGGCCGGTGACCTCAGCCTCTGCCCGGTCTTCGCTGATAGCTGTTGGCTCGGGACCGGTGTGCTGCAGTACCCAGCGGCGTTGGCGGCATGACCGACGACGGCGGTCGCGCGCGCTCCGGCAGCACCGGACGAGAGGCAGCGGTGTGGACCGACGTGCGGATCCACCGCTCCCCGACGAGTTCAGGCAGCTGGGGTTGCTGATCCAACACAGCACCGACATGCTCGCTCGTCATGCACCGGACGGCAGCTACCGCTACGTCTCCCCTGCCTGCCGTGAGCTGCTCGGGTACGAACCGAGCGAACTCGCCGGTCGTTCGCCCTACGAGCTGATCCATCGCAACGACCTCGCAGCCGTATCCGGCTGCCACGCGGCCCTCCTCGATGAGTCGAGGCTGCGAGCGATCGTCTACCGCATCCGTCGCGCGGACGGGGAGTACGTGTGGTTCGAAACCACCGGTCACGCCCTCCACGATGGAGGGGGCGAGATCAGGGAGATCCAGACCAGCTCACGGGACGTGACCTCGCGTGTCCGCGCGGAAGCTCGACTACGGGAGTCCGAACAGCGTTTCCGTCTGGCGATGACCAACGCCCCCATCGGCATGGCGCTCGTCGGGCTCGACGGCAGCTTCGTGGAGGTCAACGAGCGACTGTGCGAGATCCTGGCTCGTCCCCGCGATGAGCTGCTCACGCTGACCTTCCAGGACATCACCCATCGTGAGGACCTCGACACCGACCTCGGCTACGTAGGGCAACTGCTCACCGACGAGATCGAACACTACGAGATGGAGAAGCGCTACCACCGACCCTCGGGAGAGGTCGTGTGGGCGCTGCTGAGCGGATCGCTCGTGCGAGACGACGAGCACGCGCCGCTCTACTTCATCGCACAGGTCGTGGACATCACCGAGCGCAAGCGCGTGCTCCTCGAGCTCGAGCACACGGGTCAGCAGCTCGAGGCCAGCAACCGTGAACTCCAGCGGTACGCCTCGGTGGCGGCGCACGATCTCCGCAGCCCCCTCGCCACGGTGAGCGGCTTCCTGGAGTTGCTGAGCCACCGTCTCGAGGGCCAACTCGACGCACAGGGAGCCCAGATCCTGCAGGTGACGCGCCAGGTCACGATGCAGATGGCGGAGACGGTCGAAGCTCTGCTCGACCTCACGCGGGTCGACATCGATGAGCTCACCCCAACGACCGTCGACGTCGGCGGGGTCGTCACCGAGGTCGTCGACGCCAGCGGTTCCGCGTTCATCGGAACCGACGCGTGGCTCGACGTGGACACGTTGCCGAGCGTCCGCGGCGATCGAGCCCAGCTGCGGCTGTTGTTCCAGAACCTGCTCTTGAACGCCATCAAGTTCCGAAGCCCGGACCGTCCGCTGCGCATCACCATCAGGGCCGAGCCTGAGCCGACGGGGTGGCGTTTCGCGGTCCTGGACAACGGGCTCGGCCTCGACGAGGCCGACCAGGAGCGGCTCTTCGAGCCCTTCTCCCGTACGAGCGAGGGGCACCATCGAGGGTCGACGGGCATCGGACTGGCCACCTGCAAGCGGATCGTGGAACGTCACGGCGGCACGATCCGGGCCTACGACGCCCACCCCGGCGCGTGCCTCGAGTTCACCCTTCCCGCCGCGCCCGAAGGCCCGGACGCACGGTGAGACGTCACGGCCGCATCGCTTCACGAAGGGCGCGTCGCTCGGCCAGCCGAGCCGACAGAACGGCTGCCTCCGTCCGCCGCTCCATACCGAGCTTGTGCAGGATCCGCGAGGCGTAGTTCTTCACCGTACGTTCGGTGAGATGGAGCTGCTCGGCGATCTGACGGTTCGATAGGCCCTGTCCTATCAGCTCGAACACCCGCCGCTCCTGTCCGGTCAACCGTGACGACAGCACGTCCTCCTCCGCGTTCGATGCAGCCTCGTCCAGAAGCACCGAGATCTCACGTGGATCCAGGAACCGCTCACCCGCGACGATCGCGGAGACGATGCCGAGCAGGTCGGTCGCGCTGCTGTCCTTCGACAGGTAGGCCGCTGCACCAGCGAACGCCGCCGAGAGCATGTTGCGCGGTTCCGGGAAGGACGTCAGCAACACGCACGCCGTGTCCGGGTGCTGCCCGCGGATCTCGCGACAGAGCTGGATGCCGTCGCCGTCCGGCAACACCACGTCGATGATCGCGATCTGCGGCGAGGTCCTGGCCACGAGCTCGCGCGCTTCGGCGACGGTGCTCGCTTGCCCCACCACCCGGCAACCACAGGGCGCCTGCTGGATGGCCGTGCAGATCCCCGTCCGCACGACCTCGTGGTCGTCCACCACGATGATCGTCGCGGCCACGGGAGCGCTCCTCGGAAAGGGGGTCATCGGCAACGTACGGCAACGGAGGTCCCGCCATGCTCGCAGCGTCACCAGGAACGATCGAAAGCACGTTCACGGATCTCCCTGATGAGACCGTCGATCTCCAGCTCCAGCCGCTCGAGCTCGAGCGCGAGCGCCTCGTCGGCGGTGCGGCGGCGCAGTCCGCCGAGTCCTAGGGCGACGGCGAAGAGCCGCTGCTGCATCTCATCCAGGGCCCCTCTCGACAACGACACCATCTCGGCTGTCATACGGCCTCCGAGTCCCTCCAGCGCCTCCACTCGTACGCCCAGCGAGGGCCATGGTCCCCCGTACGGCTGCTCATGCACAGGTACCTAGGTCACCGATGTGCCCCGGCGACCAGGGCGTGCTTCCGATCGGTGACCTAGGTGCCTAGCCGAGTCACGTGCCAGGTGGTGCCGTCCACATCTCACGATCACCGCGAAGGGACCACTCGTGCCACGACGACACGAACACGGCTCGACCGAGGACCTGCCTGCACCCGCCCCCCGATGTGAACCCGCGAACCGACCCGCTCCGCAGGTCTCGTTGCTCGCGGCCACGGCGCTGGGGTTCGCCTACGCGCCCGGACGGAGCACGCAGTCACTGGCGCTCACCTTGGTTGCTCTGGCCGAACCCCATCCGGAGACCTTGCACGATGCACGCATCGCGGTGCAGTCGGTCGAGATCGCCTCCGCCGACGCACGGGAGCAGGCGGCCCAGCTGCTCCGAACCGCCGAAGAGCTCCGAGGTCGTCGACCCGGACCCCTGTCCGCGGGTGGTCCTCCCGAGCTCATGGTCCCGACGACGTAGCACGACGGTGTGCCGAGACCTGTCGCGGCGGGTGCGACGT
>SKTG01000056.1 GCA_007118045.1 Nitriliruptoraceae bacterium | reverse complement strand
GCCGAGGGTTCGCCGAGGCGCTGGCGGTCGGCCTGGGGTGCGAGAACCCACCGCCGGGCACCCGACGTGCCGACCTGAGGGTGGGCGGCCGGCGCCCCCGGTGGCGACGCCGCCGCGGCTGAGCCGACCGCGACGCCGGGCTCCGCTCGCGCGGTACCGGGCGTGTCGCTACCGACACGCGCGGCACCGACAAGCGCGGCACCGACACGCGCGCTATCGACGTCGGGGCCGTTGCGGCTCAGCGGCCCAACGCCAGCGCGACGATCAGGGCAGCGCCGACCAGGGCGAGGAGGATGCCGGCGCTGCGCCAGCGGGTGATGAGCTCCTCCACCCGGTCCAGGCCCGGTCCGGGTCGGATGCGGTGCTCGGCCACCTCGCGCGTATCGCGCAGCGTCTCGAAGGTCCTGGCGGCGACAGGCTCCACCCGGCGAGCCATGACGCGCAGGCGGTGGCCGGCGGCGACCACCAGGAGGAGCACGTCGCCGGCGGGGATCTCGCCCCGTCCCGGGGGTGGATCGAGCCCGAAGTGGTGGCGCCGCCATGCCACGCCTGCGAGCAGGAGCAACCCCAGCGACACGGGCCAGAGGCCGTCCCACAACGACGCGACCTCGATCTCGGGCGTGGCGATGGCATCACCACCGAAGCGGTGGAGCCCCCACCCGCCCACGAGCGCGGCTGCGGTGAGCAGGCTCCAGGACCCGACGAGCGGCCGCTCCGCCAGCCGCGGGAGCAACCGCGGCGTTCCCAGGAACGCCGGTGTGTCGCCGTCCGCCGGGGTGGGCTCTTCCCCTGATCCGGTCGCGACCCGGACGGGCTTCGGACGACCCTCGGGGAGCTCTGGCGGCTCGCGCAGCAGACGCAGCAGTCGCCCGATCAGCAGCGTGGTCCCCGCGCCGGTCGCGGTCAGGGCGACGCTCAGGCCGGCCAGACCGGGGCCCACGTACAGCGTCTCGACGGTCCCCTTGAGCGTCTGCTTCGCGACCCACCCGCCGGTCAGGGGTGCCGCCGCGAGGGAGAGGCCGACGAGTGCCGTTGCGCCGAGGTACATGCGGTGGGCTGCGGCCAGCGCGCCCGACGTGTAGACACCGACGCCGAGGAAGAGGGCCGCCTTGGCCAGCCCGTGGTGGACCGCGTAGCCGGCCGCCGCGAGACCGGTGGGTCCGCTCGCGTCCGAGGCGGCGAGCCCGACGCCGACCAGCGTGATCAGCAACCCCATCTGGCTGATGCTCGAGTAGGCGAGCAGGACCTTCGGATCGCGCTGGGTCAGCCCCACGACGATCCCGAGCAGCGCGCCGGTGAGGCCGAGCACGAGCAGCGTCTGGCCCCACCCGGACCAGGCCTCCTGCAGCGGCAGCAACCGCAACCAACCGAGGAGGCCGGCCTTGATCATGGCGGCGCTGAGCACGGCGCTCGCGGCGACGGGAGCCGCCGGATGGGCCAGTGGCAGCCACAGGTGCAGGGGCACCAGGCCAGCCTTGATCCCGAACCCGACCACCAGCAGGCCGCCGATCGCCCGGCCGCCGTCGGTGACCGCGAGAGCGCCGGCGATGTCCTCGAACGCGGTGCTGTCGGCGATACCGACCGTCAGCATGACCCCGGCCAACAGAGCGACCTCGCCGAGCACGGCCAACACCATGTAGACGCGGCCGGCGCGAACCGCGAAGGGACTGCGCTCGTGGACCACGAGCCCGTAGGCCGCGTAGGTCATCACGGCGAACGAGGCGTACAGCGTGATCAGATCGCCGGCGATCAGGACACCGAGGTTGCCGGCCATGGTGACGAGGAACAGCGCCGCGAACCCGCGGTCGGTGGCGCACAGCCGTCGAGCCGCGGCACCGGCCGCCGCCCACACCAGAGCGCTCATGAGCAGCAGCGGCCGCCCGATCCCGTCGAGGTCCAGCTCCAGGCCGATGAGCAGCCACGAGAGCTCGGGTGGCTCGCCCGGTGGGCCGGTCACCGCCAGGAGCAGCGCCGGCAGGGGCGCCACGGCCGGCAACCAGGCCCGCGCCCTCCCGGAGACCAGCGCGACACCGGCAGCCAGCAGCGGCAGCAGGACCGGCGAGAGCCACCACAGCGCACTCACGGCTGCATCAGCTCTTCGGCGATGAACGCGGCCCAGGTCAGCGGGCTGCCCGGCGCGCCCGCCAGCACCCCGAGCGCGAGCACGCTCGCGCCGGTGCTCAACGTGGGCAGCAGCAGCCACCGGTCGGTCTCCCACCGTCCCCGGGTCGGCGCGGGACCCGGTGGGACCGCGTCGTCGGACGTGGCCGTCGTCATCCCCACCCGGTTGTCGCCCTCCTCGGCCACCACCTCCGCGTCGGCCGGTTCACCCGCCGGTCGGAACCAGGCGCGGGCGATGAGCGGCAGGAAGTACGAGGCGTTCAGCGCGCCGCTGATCGCCAGCACCGCCACCACCCACGGCTGCCCGGCCTCGACGGCGCCCATGCCGAGGTAGTACTTGCTGACGAAGCCGACGGTCGGTGGGAAGCCGATCATGCCCAGGGCGGCGACGGTGAAGGCGGCCATGGTCAACGGCAGTCGACGACCGACGCCGTCCATCTGGCTGGCCCTGGTCACGCCGAGCTGTCGGTCCAGGATCCCGGCGCCGTAGAACAGCGTGACCTTCATGATCCCCTGGTGGACCAGGTGGACGAGCCCGCCCGTCGTGCTGGTCAGGCCGAAGACGCTCACGCCGAGGACGATGTATGACAGCTGGCTGACCGTCGAGTAGGCCAGGCGTCCCTTGAGATCGTCCCGCGTCAGCGCCCGGAGCGAGCCGTACACGATCGTGACGGTCGCCACGACCGCCAGGGGGGTCAGGGCACCCAGCTCATCGACGAGCGCCATCCCGTAGAGGTCGTGGACGACGCGGACGATGCCGTAGACCCCGGCTTTGACCACGGCGACGGCGTGCAGCAGCGCACTGACCGGGGCGGGGGCGACCATGGCCTTCGGCAGCCAGCCGTGCAGCGGCACGAGCACGGCCTTCACCGCGAGCCCGGTGATCAGGACCAGGAAGACCGCCGTCATCGCGAGCGGCTGTTCGGTGGCGACGGCTGTCACGGTCGCGGGGTCACCGAACTCCGTCGAGCCGACGAGGTGTTGCAACCAGGCCGTGCCGAAGAGCAGCGCGGCACCGCCGGCGGTGGCGTACGCCACGTACGTGCGTCCCCCGAGCCGAGCGCGTTGCCCACCACCGTGGACCACGAGCGGGTAGGTCGCGACCGTCAGGAGCTCGTAGAAGATCAGGAACGTGACGAGGTTCCCGGCGAGCGCGATGCCCACCGCCATGCTGGCGCAGAGGCCGAAGAAACCGAAGAAGCGCGAGCTGCGCCCGTCCCCCGCCCGGTACCCGATGGCGTAGACGGTGGTCGTCAACCACAGCAGCGCGGACAGGAAGACGAACAGCAACGGGATCGGATCGGCACGCAGGACCAGGTCAGCCCCGGGGAGGAAGGCGACGCGCCACTCGAACTCCGCCCCCGTGAACACGCCGAACACCAGCAGGGAGGTGAGCAGCACCTTCAGGAGCGCGCCCCCGACGTTCACCGCGTTGCGGACAGCCTCGCGGTGCTCGGGCAACACGAACGTCACGGCGGCCGTGACCAGGGAGGTGGCCAGCAGCAGCACCACGAGCGCTGCGCCACCGCTCACGCGAGCCACCCGGGAGCCGGCGTGGTCTCGAGCAGCCCCGGAACCGGCGTGATCTCGAGCAGGCCCTGCAACCACGACGCGGTCGCCGCCAGCGTTCCCACGGGTCCGACCGTGACGGTGCCGAGCGGCGCCGCCGCTTCCAGCAACCCGAGCAGTCCGGCTGGGGAGAGTCCGAGAGCGAGCGTCGTCGCCGCCAAGGCGAGGGCGATGCCGTCGCGCAGGTCACGGGCGCTCGTGATCGGCGATGCCTCGGCAGTGTCCACCGGGGTCGTGGAGTCACCCGAAGTGCCGGGTGGTGGGCCGACCCGCGCGGGTGGCGGGCCGACCCGCGCGGGGGGTGGCGCGAACGCCGGACGGATCAAGCGCATGAGGTAGGCGACCGTCAGCAGGCTGCCGCCGGCGTTGGGCAGCACCCACCACCACTGCCCCACCTCGATGCTGGCGAGCAACAGGAACCACTTGCCGACGAACCCGGCCGAGGGAGGCAGGCCCACGAGGCTCACGGCGGCGATCCCGATCGCCAGCGTGGCCATCGGACGCCGTGCCGCGGAGCCGATGAGCCCCTCGACGCTCGATCGGCCGGTGTCGGCGACCAGCACCGACGCCGCCAGCAGCAACGCGGCTTTGGCAGGCGCGTGCGCGACGGCGTGGAACAGACCGCCGGTCCAGGCGTTGGAGGCGCCGGCCTCGACGAGCGGTGGGACCAGGAACAGCAGGCCGAGCTGAGCCAACGTGCTGTAGGCGATCAGCTCCTTGACGCCGTCGGCCCGGAGGGCGGCCAGCGATCCCCACACGATGGCGACCACGCCAAGCCCCCCGAGCAGCTGCGCCGCGCTCGGGGTCAACACCTCGCCGTCGCCGCCGAACCAGAGCCGGACCAACACGACGAACGCCGTCTTGACCACCACACCGGAGAGCATGGGGCTGACCGCGCTCGGCGCCAGCGAGTGGGCCGATGGCAGCCACAGATGCAACGGCACCAGCGGCACCTTCATCAGCAGACCCGTGGTCAGCAGTCCGATGGCCCACCAGCCGGCGGGAGCGTCGGTCAGCGCCGGACCGATGGCCGAGTAGGCGAGGTCGCCCACCTCCCGCCAGATCAGGGCGATGCCGAGCAGCGCCGTGACCGAGGACGCCAGCTCGGCGTAGAGGTAGCGGGTGCCGGCCAGGAAGCGCCGACGCTCGCCGCCGAGCACGACCAGGACGGCCGCGGCGGTCCCCACGGCCTCGAACATGAGGTAGGCGGTCAGCAGGTCGGCCGCGAGGAACAGCAGGTGAAGTGCGGCCCACAACCCGAACCACAGTGGCCAGTGACCGGGATGGCGGTCCCTCGGCGCTCTCCGGTCCTCGACCGCGCCGAACGCCGTGACCGCCAGAGCCGTCACGGACGTCATGAGCAGCATGGCGACGGCCAGGCCGTCCGCGAGCACCGTGAGCTCCAGCGCCGCGGGCCCCGCAAGGCGTGCTCCGCCCGGCGTTCCGCCCGTGAAGTAGGCCGCGGTCAGCCCGACCGTCGCCGCCGTCGTCGCTGCGGCGATCCCCAACGGGACCACGGGACCGGGACGGCCCCGGGCGAACGAGGTGAGCACCGATCCCCCGACCGGCAGGACGATCACGAGCGCCAACCACCAGCTCACGGCGTGCGCTCCCCACCGATCCAGGCGGTCACGGGCGCCCCTCGTCCAACGAGTCGGGAGGTGGCTGTCGGATCGTTCCGATGGCCGTGGCGTCCTCGGACGGTCGGCCGTGTGGAGCCGGTCCTCGAGCCTCATCACGCAGCCGGCGGGCCAACCACGTCGCCACGGCCAACATGCCGAGCAGGGTCACTCCGGCCTTGCCGACCAACCACCACGTGGCAGCCGCGCCGGGTGCGCCCGCGACGAACCAGAGCAGTGCCCCGGTGGCCATCACCGCGAGACCGATGACCCGACCACGGGCGCCTCGCCCGACGAACGTCGACACGCCTCCCACGAGGAACACCACCGACGCGACGACGCTCATGGCCGACCCCGCGCGGTCGGGGCGACGGGCGCCGGTGCAGCCGAGACGACGACGGCGACGGGAGGTACGGCGTGCATGGGACCCCCGGGTCCGGACCGAGCCTGGGCGCTCCCGGACCCCGTCGGTCGCTCGCCCGAGAGGTACTCGATCGGGTCGTCTCGCTCGCGAGGGGAGCCGGCGGGGCGGTACGTCGCGTTCCTCGCGACGAGGAGCAGGCGAGACGGTACCCGGGCCGCGTGCGGCTGCGCGATCCCCGGCAGGGAGCCGCCTCCGATCAGCGCAGGATCGCGAGCGCGACGAAGGCGAGCGGCACGAGGTACCACGCGAAGCGATCGATCCCCGAACGGCTCACCAGGCGGACCAGCAGGGCGATCGCGAGGTAGCCCGAGACACCGGCGACCAGGACCCCGATCCCGAGTTCCACCGCTGACACGCTACCCAGATCATCCACCCGTGGTAGCTGCACGACGGCCGCGCCCCCGATGGCGGGGAGCCCGAGCAGGAAGGCGAACCGGGTCGCAGCCGGCCGCGACAGTCCCGCGGCGACACCCGCAGAGATCGTGAGGCCCGACCGTGACAACCCGGGCAGCAGGGCGAAGCACTGCGCGATCCCGATCACGAGCGCCTGTGACAGCCCGCGGCGGCCGCGTGCGAGACCCGCCGCCCCCGAGATCGGTCGTCCCTCGGATCCAGGCTCGCCGCGCCCGGCGTCGGCTGTGACCGGCTGGTGACGTCGGCCGAGCCGTTCCCCGCCGACGAGCACCGCGGCGGTGACGAGCAGCAGCGCCGCCGCCGTCGTGGGAGCCGCGAACGCCGCCTCGACCGCCTCGTCGAGGGTGAGGCCGGCCACGGCGACCGGGACGCTCGCGAGCGCCAACAGCAGGACCGATCGCCGGTACTCGTCGCGTTCGGGCGAGCGCTCGCGGCTCGCCAGCGACCGCACCATGCCCGAGAGATCGCGTCGGTAGTAGAGCAGCAGCGCGAACAGGGTCCCGAGGTGCAGCGCGACGTCGAACGCCAGCCCATGACGCTCCCACCCGGCCAACGCGGGCACCAGCACCAAGTGTCCCGACGACGAGACCGGGATGAACTCGGTCAGGCCCTGCACCAGGCCGAGCACCAGGGCCTGGATCCACTCGGGGGCCTCGGCCACCACCGTCGACCTCCCGTCCGACGCCACGTCGAGCCGCGCACCACCGTGATCCCGTGAACGGCCGCGTCACTCCTCCGCCGCGCACACCGGATCCCGAACCTCCAGTGGGGCTCGCCACCTCCCGTATCGGACTGGACGGGGACCGCGAACGAACGACGCCGCTCCGGTACCTGGCCAGGACAGGCCTCGGTCATCGTACGAGGGACCGACCGCGCCCGGAGGCGTCCCGATCACCGTCGATGAGCAGAACGAGCTGCGGGCCCCGACGGGGCCCGCGGGCTCGGCACTCGAGCGTGACCCCGGCGATGTCCTGGCGCGCACGCGTGAGGGCTACGAGCAGGGCGAGCGCCGCCCTCTCCGCGGCTACGTGGCCTCGCTCACGACCTTCGCCGCCGCGGTCGGGGCCGGGGTCACCGCGGTGCGCCGCCGCGGCGGGCCACCCGCGTCCCTGCCGACCCGGGACCTGGCGCTGGTCAGCGTCGCGGTCTTCCGGGCATCCCGGCTGATGACCGAAGCCAGCGTGACCTCTCCGCTGCGTGCACCGTTCACCCGCTACGCCGGGCCGTCGGATCCCGGGGAGGTCGCCGAGGAGGTGCGGGCACCCGACGGCGGCCACCGTCACGCGGTCGGGGAGTTGGTGAGCTGCCCGTACTGCATCGGCACCTGGCTCGCCACCGGCCTCGGGTTCGGGTTGGTGCTGGCCCCGGCCTGGACGCGGCTGGCTGCCTCGATCCTGACGATCCAGGCTGGAGCCGACGTGCTCCAGAAGCTCTACAGCGACCTGCAGGCCCGCTGAGGGCACCTTCCGAACGCCGAACCGAGGAGGCCATCATGAGCAGCGGCCGCGAACCCGTCGAGCCCCACGACGAACGCGTCGAACCCGACCGCCAGCCCGACCCGGAGGCCATCGACCCCCACCGCGGGTCCCACCGGCGGCCGCCGGACGGCCACGAGGGCGCGGCCCACACCCCGGGAGGACCCGGTGGGCCCGGACCGGTCACCGGCCCTGAGGAGCCTGCGCCGGATGACGCGGGCCAGCGCCCTGGGGCGCACCCCGAGGTGCGGCGCTCCGGCAGCGTGCGACGGCCAGCCGCGATCGCCATCGCGGTGGGTCTCGGCGTCGCCGGTCTGACCTACCTCGCCGCGGTCACCGGCATCGTCGGCGGCTGAACCGTGGCCTCGGTGACGGCACCCTCCCGGCTCGCTCGCGCGCGCGGTCCGGTACCACGGCGACGTGACCGAACGTCTGCGACGCCGCGATGTCACGTGCTCTGCTGAGCCGCTCCGTCCCGTTGGCACGCCTGCCGACGGCCGGCGTCGTGGCGTACCCGGCCATGGTCTCGACCCTCGCGCTGGCCGTGGGGGTCGGGTGGCTGCCGAGTTGGGCCGGAGCGGTCCACCTCGCCGCGCTCCCCCCGCTCGACGTGGCCGCCGATCTGCGCCTCCTGCTCGCGCGCGCACCGAGCCATCCCGTGTTCGCCGTCGGACTCCTGTTCGCGATCGTGGTGCGCGGCACGGTGCTGGCGCTCCTGCTGGCCGGAACGGGTCGGCCGCGCTGGGCGCTCGCTCTCGGGTTCTACGCAGCCGCGGCGTTCCCCGCCCTGATCGCGGCTCAGTTCGACTTCGTCGCTCGCACGGCGTTGTACGCCCGAGCCTTCGGAGCCGCGTTGGTGGTGCTCACCGTGACCTTCCTGGCCCTCGCGCCGTTCCCATGGGTCCCCGGGCCGGGTACACGCCGACGGTTCAGGCAGACACTGGCCCGCGGCGTGCGCATCACCGACCTCCTGCTCTACTCGGGCGTCGTCATCGCCCTCGGTGCGCTGGCTCACCTGGCCCCCACGGCGCTGCTCGTCCCGCTCGTGCTGCTCACCGGACTCGCCACGCTGACCGCGGCCAGCCGGCTCGCTGCTCCCCCGCCCCGCCGACCGCTCGTCCATGTCGGTGTCGTGCTCGCCCTCGTGGTGGCGGCTGCCGTGGCGATCGTGTCGACCCGAGGCACGCCGTGGCCCGATCCGGCACCGGCGGTGGACGGCTCCGCGGTGATCATGTCCGGTGTGAACTCGGCCTCGGGCGAAGGCGCCATCTTCGAACTGCGTGTGGACCGGCTGGGATACGACTGCGACCGGGTCTTCTACTACTCGTACGCGGGACCGGGCGACGGTCAGCCGCGGGGCGAGGCTCGTTGCCCCATCACGACCGGGGCCCCGTACGAACCGGAGCCCACCCTGCGGCCGTTCGAGGACCAGGTCGACCTCCTCGAGGAACAGGTCAGGGGACGACCGGAGCCGACCGTGGTGTTCGCCCACTCGCAAGCCGCCTGGGTCGCATGGGAGGCGGCCGCCGTCGGGCGGCTCGAGGGTGTCACCCGGCTCGTGCTGGTCGGTCCGTTCCCGTCCTCACCGACCGGCTTCCCGCCCGCGGGGGAAACCGGTCCCGGCAGGTACCTCAGCCCGGTGAGTCAGCCGAGTGGGTCGAGTGTCGAGCCGGGGCCGCGCCCGGCCAGCAACGCCCCGACGGCGTCACCCACGCGCCGACGTAGTGCACCACGCCGGTAACCGCCCTGGACCCGACCGGTGTCCGAGATGGCGAACACGGCGCCCGGGCCGGACCGCTGCGGCTCGGGACCCACGAGCAGGCCCGCGGACCATCGTCCGACCAGCTCCTCGGTGAGACGGGGAGCGACCCTGTGCGCGAGGACCGCCGTGCGGTTCCCGGCGCCCGAGGTCCGTTCCCGGCTCGGTCGACGCAGCGTGCGCAGGACCATCGCCGCGGCACGTGCCGAGGCCTGCGCCGGCGGGATCGCCCGGAGGCGGCCACCGGTGCGGTCCGCCGCCCGGGCGAACATGGGGGTGTCGACGGGACCGGGCATGACCACGGAGACGTGGATGTCCCGCTCGTGACGCAACGCCTGCTGCAGGCTCAGGGCCAGGCCACGGACGGCGAACTTGGTCGCGACGTAGACCGGCGCCAGCGGGTTGGGGAACCGACCGAGCAGCGAGCTGACCAGCACCAGGCTGCCCGAACCCTGGTCACGGAACACCCGCAACGCCGATCGAGCCGCGTTCATCGTCCCGTCGACGTTGACGTCGACGACGTGCTCGAGCTCCGCCTGCGGGACGGAGGCCAGATCGCCCGCGACCATCACCGCGGCCGCCTGCACCCAGCCGTCGATCCGACCGAAGGTGGCTACGGCCGCATCCGCCAGGCGATCCACGGCGTCCGCGTCGACCACGTCGGTGGGGACCGCGAGCGCCCGCGCGCCCTGAGCCTCGACCCGGGTGACCAGCTCGTCGAGGGGCGCCCGGCTCCGCGCCGCCAGGACCAGGTCGGCCCCGCGCTCCGCGAGGGCGAGGGTGGTCGCGCGGCCGATGCCGCTCGTGGCGCCGACGACGACCACCACCTGACCCGCGAAACGATCGCGGCTACCCACCCACGGACCTCCCCTGTCGGAACCGTTCGATCGTGCCGCGTCCCTCGGCACCCGCCTCGCCCGCGCGGCCGTGGCAGCCGCCTGCTACGGGCAGTTCGACTGGACGTGGTCCACCGGCCACCGGCCAACCGTACGGGACGCGGCAAGCCGTCGCGTGAGGGCAACCTCAAGGCACGGGCTGAGAACGGGCTCGCTGACAGCGGGCTCACCCGCGCAGGACCCGCGCAGCGGCGGATGTGGCTGCACAGCCCGCAGAGCCTCCCGGTCACCCGGGAGGCTCGTCCAGGCACCGGCCGACGGACGCGAGCAGGCAGGTCCCCAGCGGAGGGGCGTGCTCAGGAGCAGCGAAGTGGGGCCTCGCCGCCGGAACCGAAGCGACGATCAGCGACAGGCCTCGGCGACCGTCGGCCACGGGTTGGTCCAACCGCCGTCGTAGCGGCGTCCGAGATGCAGGTGCGGGGGCGTCGACCTCGCGTTGCCCGTGTTGCCGACGGTGCCGATCTCCTGGCCGCGTGAGACGGACGCGCCCACCTCGACGTCCTCGCCGACCCGGTCGAGGTGCGCGTTGTACCACTCGCTGCCGTCGGCGGTCCGGTACGTAACGGTGATGCCGCCGAGCCGGCTCGGCGAGTCCGGCGGGTTCGAGCGGACCACCTCGCCGTCGCCGACCGCCACCACGGGCGTTCCCCGGCTCGCGAAGATGTCGTTGCCCTGATGGGTCCGGCCACCCGAGCGCGGGTAGCCCCAGTCGTTGGTGAAGTCCTGACCGGCGACGGCACCGACGACGGGACAGATCATCCCGTCGAGATCCGGCCCCCCCTCGGCCCCGGCCGTGGACGAACGCCGCGCCTCGCGTTCCGCCGCTCGGCGGCGCTCCTCCTCGCGTTCGCGCTGGCGCCGCAGCTCGACCTCCAGCTCCTGCTGGCGGGCCTCAGCACGCTCGACGAGCTCTGCGGTCTCCGCCTCGGAGATCCGCAACGACGCCAGCACCTCGCGCTGCTGCTCCTCCTCGTGCTCCACCTCTGCGGCAACGGCCGCGGCGACGTCACGCATGTCCTCGACCTCGTCGAGGAGCTCGGCGGCCGCCTCGGCCGTCTCGAACGCCCGGGCCCGGGCTCGCGCGGCGTCGTTCGCCTGCTCGGTGCGCTCCTCCCGCAGCTCCTCCACCGCCTCGACGACGGTGTCCTGCTCCTCCACGACCGTGCGGAGCTGTCTCATCCCCACGGCGAACGAGCCCGGATCCTCCGACTGCCGCATCACCTCGACCATCATCGCGGCCCGGGTCGCCCCCACGGTTCCGTACTTGAAGGTCTCGACGACCTGGTCGGCGAACACCTCGGTCTGCTCGGCGAGCGCCTCGTCCAGCTCCGCCAGTTCCGCCTCGGAACGCTCGTGCGCCACGGCCGCGGCGTCGCGTTCGTCCTCGGCGTCCGCCAGCGCCACCTCGGCCAACGCCACCTGGCCCTCCGCGACGGTCGAGCGGGCCTCCGCGTCGCTGAGTCGCGCCCCGATCTCTGCGAGTTCGAGCTCGGCGGCTTCGAGATCGCGGCCGAGATCGCGCAGGCCGTCCTCGAGCCGTTCGCGCCGCTCCTCCGCTTCCCGGAGCTCGCGTTGGAGATCGGAACTCGCGGGCTCCTGCGCGGAGGTGGTCTCCGGCAGTAGAACGAGCGCGATCACGAGGCAGGCGAGCACGCCGGCGCGGAGGTTCCTCCGTACCGGCGACGGGTCGGAACCCAGGTGATCTCGCAAGGCCACCTCCCCCGTGTCCTTCGTCCACCTTGCCAGCGTCTCGCTCCGCTCGTCGACCGCAGATGAGCCGCGACTTCAGCCCACCAGCCTCAGGCACCGAAGCACGGCCGCACGTCGACCGATGTCCTGCGCACCGACCGAGCGTACGCGCCAACCACCGCCCCCGCCGTGCACCGCTGCCGCCGGGTACCGCCCACGCCGTGCACCGCTGCCGCCGCGCACCGCCCACGCACGTGCGCAACTGGACGGGGCGGGGCTACCAGCGTCCAGGTAGCGGTCCGCGACGCTCGAGCCCAGGTGTCAGGCTGTCCGACGAACGGCCGGTTCGACCGCCGAGCCGGCCGTGCGGATCCGGTAGCTCGACACGATGGGCGCTCGAGAGTCGAGCAGCGCGGTCCCGTCATCGGAGGTGGATCGTGGCTGGTGAGATCGTGAGCAACGTCTTCGTGATCGGCCTGGACGACTTCCAGCGCGGACAGCTCGAGACGGTGACGAACGCGGAGAGCCTGGCCTTCCACCGTCTGCTGCCCCCGGAGCTGGTGACCCGTCCCGACCAGCGGTTCCAGGACCTGCTCGACCGGGCCCGCGCGGATCTCGACGCGTTCGACGGTGACGTGGACGCGATCATCGCCCACTGGGACTTCCCCACGAGCGTGCTGGCACCGATCCTGTGCCGCGAACGTGGCCTTCCGAGCGCATCGCTGGAAGCGGTGCTCGCCTGTGAGCACAAGTACTGGAGCCGATGCGAGCAGCGCGCGAGCGTGCCGGAGGTCGCTCCGGCGTTCGCGGCGTTCGATCCCTTCGACGAGGACGCGTTTGCGGGTATCGAGCTCGACTACCCCTTCTGGATCAAGCCCGTGAAGACCCACTCCTCGCAGCTGGGTTTCCGCATCGACTCCGCCGAGGACCTCGACGAGGCGATCCCACAGATCCGTGAGGGGATAGGAGCCTTCGGCGACCCGTTCGACGAGGTCCTCGCCCTGGTCGACCTCCCGGCCGGGATCCCTGGCGGCAACAGCTGCCTAGCGGAGAGCATCGTCACCGGCGATCAGGTCACCATCGAGGGCACCGTTCACGAGGGCGGGTTCGCGGTGCACGGCATCATCGACTCACCCAAGGACGAGGAGGGACGGCACTTCTCCCGCTACGAGTACCCCGGCACGAGCCTGCCCGAGGAGGTGCGGGAGCGGATGAGCGACGTGTGCGAGCGCTACCTGCGCCACATCGGGTACGACAACGCCTGCTGGAACGCCGAGTTCATGTACGACGAGGGGGCGGACCAGCTCTGGTTGCTCGAGGTCAACACGCGCATCTCGCAGTCGCACGCGGACCTGTTCGCCAAGGTCGATGGCATGTCCAACCACGAGGTCGCGCTCGACATCGCCTTCGGCTCCCCACCGAGCATGCCCGAAGGCCGGGGCAACTTCGCGGTCGCGGCGAAGTGCTTCCTGTGGACCGAGGAGGTGACCGACGGCATCGTTCGCGGGGTCCCGAGCGAGGAGCGGATCGCCGAGGTGACCGAACGCTTCCCGGGCACCCACGTCTCGCTCGCGGTGGACGTGGGTGACCGGCTCTCCGAGCTCGCCGATCAGAGCAGCTACCGCTACGACGTCGGCACGCTGATGATCGGGGCTCAGAGCCGCGAGGAGCTCGTCGAGCGCTACCGGACCTGCCGCGAGCTCCTCACGTTCGACATCGAACCGCTCGAGCACTGAGCCGGGACCGCGGGCGGGCGCCGGCCCGTCACGATCCCGGCGTGACCGCACCCACGGCCTTCTTGCCGGCCTGGGTGGCCTCGCTGGCGGCCTGGGTCCCCTCCTTCATCGAGGAGGCCGCCCCGCCCGAGGGGTTGGCCGCGGAGGCAGCGTGCTTGACGGCGTCCTTCGCGTCCCAAGCCGCGGAGTCCTCGCCACCGACGAGCTGCTTCACCCCGCGCGCGACCGCCTTGAACGGCGCCGCGAGGGTCTGCAGGATGCCGCCGTCGTCGTCGCCATCGTCCTCGCTGTCGCCCTCGTCGCCCTCGTCGCCGGACGCGCCGTCGTCGGTGCCGTCACCCGACGGCGACGGCAGCTTGTCCAGGATCCCGTCCACGGTGGCGGTCAACTTGTCGGTCGCGCTGTCCGCACCCGCGCGATCGAGCAGCTTGGCGAGCTTCGACAGCGGCTTGCCGAGCAACGCGTGCGCCGGGGTGGGGTTGGCGGTCACCGCGGCGTGGACGCGGTTCAGGTGCACCTCGAGGCCGAAGATGTCGAGCGCCACCGGGCCCAGCTCCAGGTCGAGCACGGGGTCGATGTCCTCGCGCGGATCCTCCTCGACGCGGTACTCGCCCCGGTCCCGCGCCTGCTTGCGGTCCTCGGTCACCTCGTCGTCCTCTCCGTCGCTGTCCGTAGGGTCCTCCGCGGTGTCCTGCGCCTCGCCAGCCGCATCCTCAGCGGTGTCCCGGGCATCCTCGGCGGCGTCGCCGGCCGCATCCTCAGCGCTCCCGGCCGCATCCTCGGCCGTGTCCTTGGCCCTCCCGGCCGCGTCCTCGGCCGTGTCCTTGGCGGTCTCGGCAGCACCCTCCGCCGAGTCCCGCGCACCCTCGACCGCATCCTCCGCGGTGTCCTGCGCCTCGCCGGCCGCATCCTGCGCGGTGTCCTGCGCATCCTCGGCAGCACCTTCCGCCGAGTCCCGCGCACCCTCGACCGCGTCCTCGGCGGTGTCCTGCGCCTCGCCGGCCGCGTCCTCGGCGGTGTCCTGCGCCTCCTCGGCAGCACCCTCCGCCGTGTCCTGCGCGGTCTCGGCCGCCTCGCCAGCAGAGTCGGTGAGCTTCTCGGTCGCGGCACGGACCTGCTCCGCCGCGCTCTGGGCCTCCTCGGCCGCCCGTTGGGCCGCGGCGGCGGCGTCCTCCGCCGACCCGTCCTCGGCCTCGGCGTCGCCTTCCTCCTCCTCGTCCTCCGCGTCCGCGGCGTCGAGGGCCTCCTGAAGCCGTGAGACGAGGTCGCTCTTGCTACCCGAGACCGGGAACCCGTGCTCGCGCAACCGGTCCTGGAGCTGAGCCTTCGTCATCTCCTCCGGGTCCGGCTCGGGCGCGCTCTCGAGCCGCTCGATGAGGGTTGCCTTGGAGCCGCTGACGGGGAGGTCACGGCGGCTCAGCATCTCCTGCAGTTCGCTCTTGGTCCGGTCCTGGAGGTCCATGGTGACTCCTAGCTCGCGTGGGCGCGGATGCGCGCGTACGTGGTGGTCGTTCGTGTCACGGCGAGGTCGATCGGCGCGTTCGTCGAGCCTCACGGGCCGGCTCGCCCGCATCGCGCGTCGCTGTGTGATGCGGCACGGACCCGGTACACGAGCCCGTGATCGAACGCAACGGGGACAGTGTGACGCACCCGGCTCCAAGCCGGTCATCCGCGCGAGGGTCGCACGACACGTCAGCGGAAGAAGCCCCGTACCACGACCGAAGACACCGCTCCTCGTCCAGTTGAGTACGGGCCGACCATCGCATCGAGCTCACGGGGTCCACGGTCCGACGCACGGCCTCCGGGGCAGACGAAGGCTGGCGCGTACTTAAGGTCGGCGATGCAAGGAAGAACCCGAAGCGACCGAGGAGGATGCGATGGCGACCGGCGAGACCGGATTCGACGACGTGACGTTCGATCTCATCTCCGTGCAGTACCACGCGCTGAAGGCCGGCCACGACTACGGCCAGTACGTGCGGGACGCACGCAACGCGGAACGTGAGGACATCGCCCAGTTCTTCGAGCAGGTCATGAGCGAGGACTCGGCGCGCGCGGCCAAGTGCCACGAGTTCCTGCGCGACCTCTCGGGGAGCGAGCAGGCCGGCCCCGCGGTCACCTGATCCCGACCGTCCGAGGCCTCGGCCCGATCGCCGCGACCTGATCGTCGCGGCGCGATCGCAAGCGACCGGCCGCCGCGAACCGCTCACGGCGACACCCGGCCGCCCACCCACCGCGCCCGGCCCTCATCCCGGCCGCTGCGACAGTTGCTCGGCCTCGTCGGACTCCTGCTGCTCGAGGATGAGGCGGGCGGCCTTGTCGTAGGTGAGGTAGTTGTAGGTCCAGTCGAGGAGGACGCTGGCGCGGTTGCGGAACCCGATCAGCTGGAACAGGTGGAGCGCCAGCCACGCGACGCGGGCCGGCAGGCCCCGGAGCTGCACACCGAGCGGCAGCTCCGCGACCGCGTCGCGGCGACCGATCGTGGCCATGGTGCCCTTGTCGCGGTAGCGGAACCGCTGGGTGGCCAGGCCACGGCGACGCCGCACGATCTGGTCAGCCACGTGTCGACCCTGCTGGATCGCCACGGCCGCCAGCTGCGGCAGCAGCTCGCCGTCACGGTCCGTGGCTCCGGCCAGGTCGCCGGCGACGAAGGCGCCGTGGCGGTCCGGTATCCGTAGGTCCGGTGCCACGACGACGCGGCCTCCCTTGGTCTGCTCGACGCCCAGCTGGTCGCCCAGCGGGTGCGCGCGCACCCCGGCGGTCCAGACGACCGTCCTGGTGGCGAGCTCGTCCCCGTCGGAGAGCAGCACGCGGTCGGCCTCGACGCGCTCGATCGCCGTACCCAACCGGACCTCGACCCCGCGGGCCTCCAACGCCTTCCTGGTGTGCTCGCGTTGCGCCTCCCGGTACGGCGGCAACAGGCTGTCGAGCATCTCGACCAGCACGATGCGCCGTCGGGACAGGTCGAGGTCCGGTCGGTCGTTCTGCACCACCCGGTCCACCAGCTCCGCGAGGGCGCCGGCCAGCTCCACGCCGGTCGGGCCTCCGCCGGCGACCACCACGGTCAACGTCGCCTCGTCGGGTTGGGCCGCCGCGGTGTTGGCGGCTTCGAACTGTCGGAGGACGTGGTTGCGCAACCGGGAGGCCTCCGGCAGCGACTTCAACGGGAAGGTGTGCTCGGCGACGCCCTCGATCCCGTAATCCGCGCTCGACGACCCGACCGCGACGACCAACGTGTCGAACGCCAGCTCCTGCTCCGTGTCGAGCACCACCCGGCGGCGGTCCCAGTCCACCTCCACGACCGCGCCGAGGCAGAAGCGCACCGGTGACCGGCGGAAGGCACCGCGGACGCTGCGTCCGACGCTGTGGGGCTCCAGACCGGCGGTCGCCACCTGGTAGAGCAGCGGATGGAAGGTGTGGTAGTTGTGGCGGTCGACGATCGTGATGCGCAAGCGGTCACGTTCGGCGGTGCGTGCGAGCCGCCGGGCCGTGGTCATCCCGGCGAAGCCCGCACCGAGGATCACCACATGGTGCTCGTCCCCGGCGTGCTCGTCACGCTCCCGGCCCTCGGTGGCGTCGGTGCCGCTCGTCGGACGGATCTCAGCGTCGGCCACGACCACTCCTCGTTCGTTCCGGTGGCGACCCGCGTTCAGCGTGCGGCACTCGCGTCCTGTTCCGCCTGCTCGGCGCTCGGCGGCTTGGTGACGAACGGGATGACGGCGGCGAGCACGGCGATGACCGCGAACCCGTAGAGGGCCGGGGCGAAGCTGCCGGTGGCGCTCTCGATGGCGGCCATGCCGAGCGGTCCGATGACGCCACCGAGGCTCCAGGCGATCACCATCGCGCCGTAGATGGCGCCTCCGTTGGCGGTGCCGTAGAAGTCCGCCGCCACGGACGGCATCACCCCGAAGGTCCCGCCGTAGTTGAGCACCACGATGCACGACAGCACCGCGACGACCAGGAACAGCTCCCCCGCCGGGACCATCCCCGCGAAGGCGAGCGCCGAGATCGGGAACAGGACCTGGAAGGTGCGCATCCGTCCCAGCTTGTCCGACAGGGTCGCCCAGGCCGGCCGACCCACCGCGTTGAAGATGCCGACCACCCCGACGAGGACGGCGGCGGTGCCGGCGCCGACCTCGGACAGCTCCTGGACGATCGGCGAGGCCTGCGAGACGAACGCGTTGCCAACGATGACGCTCAGGGTGAACATCGTCGTCAGGAGGTAGAACTGGCGGGTCCGCAGGGCGGCCGACAGCGAGAAGTGGACCTCGTCGTCCTCGTCCGATGCGTCGCTCCCGTCGTCCTGTTCGGGTGGCTCGCGCAGGAACAGCGCGGCGATCACACCGACCACGAGGTAGGACACCCCGAGCACCCCCAGCACGGGAGGGACGGAGCCGAACACCTCGATCAGCGGCTCGCCGATCGGGCCGGTGATCAGCGCGCCACCCCCGAAGCCCCCGACCGCGATGCCGTTGGCGAGCCCGCGCTTCTCCGGGAACCACTTCGACAGCAACGCCGGAGGCACGATGTACGCGAGCCCGAGCCCCAGCCCACCCAGTACCCCGTAGGTGACGATCAACAGCCACAGCTGGTCCGGTTCGCTGGTCAGCGAGGCCGCCGCCACCCCGACGGAGTAGAGCACGATGCCCGCCAGAGCGATCGGACGGGGCCCGAAGCGGTCCTGCAGACGGCCGCCCCCGAAGGTGCCGATGAAGATCATGGCGTGGAGCACCACGTAGGGCAGCAACGCCTGCGTGCTCGTCCAGTCGAACTCCTCGCGCAAGGGACCGGTGAACACGCTCCAGCCCTAGACGCCACCGATCGCCAGCATCACCACCGCGCCGGCGGCCGCGACCACCCAGCGGTTGCCTCCGGAATCCGCCATGGACCTCCCTCCGCTCGTCCGATCCCGTGTCAGTCGAGTCGTTGGTGCGTGCTCGTCCCGTCGTCCGCGCGGTGGCCGTCGAGGTGACGGCCCTCCGCGCGGGGAGCGTCGGTGCGGGCGCCATCGGTCCGGTACCCCTCGCCACGCTCGAGCCGTCGTCGCTGCGGCACGACCACGGCCGCGGGGTCACGCGCCGACTGGAACCCCGCGTGGTAGACCGACCACCGCTGACAGATCGAGCCGGCCAGCAGGGCCACCGAGCCGGCGGCGGTCAACCACCGGCGCCGGGAACCGCCCAGAGCGACCATCGCGGTCCCGGCGGCGGTCGCCACCTCGGCGGCCTTGTGGAAGGCGCCCGCACGTTCCCGCTCGTAGACCGCGCCGATCGGTCCGAGGTGTGCGCGCATGTGCCGGTCGACGGCCAACTCGGCCAGGCCACCGACGACGGCGGCGCGACGGGCCGGCCCGGCCCGCTCGGGCGAGGTGACCAGGTTCAGCGCCGCGCCGGCGCTCGCGAGCCCGCTCCCGGCGAACAGCCCCGGCAGGTGTCGCCGTGCCTCGTGCCACACGGGGATCGAGGTGTCCGCGACCAGCGCGCCGGTGTAGGTGGTCATACCCAGGCCGAGCAACCCGCCCGCGGCGTCCAGGGGTGTCCGCAGCAGGGGGAGCCGGCCCATCAGGTCAAGCGCCGTCCCGGCCGTGACCGCTCCGGAGAACGCCGCCAGCGTCCAGCTGCCCACGCTCATCACCGAGGTCGGCTTGAACACGCGCAGCATGTTGAGGAACCGGCTCGGTCGGCCCAGATCGGCGATCAGCAGCGGGGTGCTGACCACCGCCGAGGCCGCGGCGGCGCGGCGGGCGT